>JAYSPT010000001.1:0-6645 GCA_043721995.1 Salinibacterium sp.
CCGGGTGCCTGCGGCTTCGATGCTGGACACGGCCTTGCCCCTGACTATCTGGGTGTTCTTCCCGTCGTTGCGTTGCCACTTCAATTCTGCGGTTCTGACGTCAGACGGCGAATAGTCGGAGGCAGCGAGGTTGCTGTGTCGCCATAGAGTGATGTGCATGCAAAGCGGTATCCAGCGTCTATCGCGATCCATTGCTGAGATTCAGGCGATCCCTTACTCCTGGCCGGGTCCTCCCACAGCATCGAGCGTGCGTGAGACAGGGAAAGGTACGTGCGCGAGCAAGCATGCTCTCTTGCGTGAAGAGTTGGACGCTCAAGGGCTACTCAGTTCCCGGATCATGGTTATCGGCTTGCTGGTGCCGAACTTATGGCCAGACTTGCGAGCGGCGAGCGGTGAGTTGCTTGAAGTACACGAGTGTCTGACGGTGGAGACGATTTGGGCCGGACCGCTCATGGTCGATGTGACCTGGCATCCAGCCGCGGTGCGTGCGGGGCTCCCGGGAACGCTCGATTGGGACGGGCGGAGCGACATGATCTGCGCCGTCGAACCGATCGCCTCATATTCGGTTTCTGACGAGAACTTTCGCGCGCAGAAGGAATTGTTACGCAGTCGTCTTTACTCGCCACATCAACGCGCTTCGCGCGATCGGGTACTGGCAGAGATCGCCGATCGGGCAATGAAGTTCCAGTGAAGCCAACCATTGCGGCATCGGGATCGGGATCGGCGGAAGCTGATCCGCTGGGGCATCCCGTATCCTCAAACGGCTCGAACATCTCCAAAGCTGCCACCGAGATCACCTTGGAGGGTTCAGTCGCGATCAGTGCTCGCTTCTGTCGCGGCCATGCGCCAACCCGTAACAAATCGGTGGCGAATCCACCCCGCGGTCCAGCGTGCCGATGCTGTGCCACTTGGGAACCCCCTACAGGACGGGGTTGCGGCGGACCACGAACAGCAACCCGAAATCGAATCGTTAGCGTCGCTGGAGGCAGTCATCGGTCGGTGTCTCCAACGTGAAGCGCGTTCCGTATCCGCCTGCGTAGCCGTAGTCGATGCTCTGAACGGTCACGTGGCCAGGACTTGCCTCGACAATTCGAACGGCGATCGGTTCGGGGTGCGAGTCGATGGTCAGCTCCCACCGGTCCGCTAGATAGCTCAAACCTGTGGATTCGAGAACTTCGACCGCGTCCGACACCTGACATGGGTCGGCAAGGTGATAGCCGAAGACTGTAGTTGGGACTACATGAGTTCCGTCGTCGGCTGTGGGTGCGAGGTAGCCGAGGAGTTCGTTGTCGGCGTCTCTGTGGACCGCGGTCCAGGTTGGAGGAATCATTGTTCACTCATTCGGTCGAGGGAGTGTGCCGGGTGCCGCTGGCAGGGAATTCTGGCCAGAGTTTGATAATGGCCGTCATGATTTTCGCGGTTGTTGCGTGAAGCGAGGCGATGCCTGACGCTTCGTCATCGCTTAAGACATAGCCGTGTAGGTCGACTGGGTGTCCTCGAACCCACACGTGACGGATGTTTTGTGTATCGGTGATTCGTACTGTTGGGTCGCCGGTGACAAGGAGAAGATCTGCACGTTGGCCCACGGCGATCGTGCCGCGGTCGTGAAGGTTGAATGCCTCTGCTGTCGAGCCCGTTGCTGCGGTGAGTGCTGCGGTGGGTGTGAGCCCGGCCCAGACAAGATGCTGTAGCTCTCGGTGCATGCTGGCGCCGTGGATGATTCCCGGATTCGGGGCGTCGGTTCCGGCAAGGAGTGATACGCCGACGGCCCGGAGGTTGCGAACATTCACCGCGATTATGGAGAAGTCCGGCAATGGGTCGGGGAGCCATCGTTGACTTTGCTGCTCGATAACTTTCGTCCAGGCTGCCCCGAGCCTCCGTGCGAGTTCGGGCTGCCCCAGGATCGGCAACTTCCGGTTCGCGCCAGGGAACCCGTCAGCGATTGACATTGTTGTGATCACCTTCACGCCGCTACGGGCGATCTCGGAAAGCTGCACTGGAGCAATCTCGTCGAAGGGAGCATGAGCAAGGACATCGACGCCGCAGCGGACAACGTCGATCGCTGCCTTCGAAGTGGTCGCATGTGCCACCACGATGAGATTCGCCTCGTGAGCCGCGCGAACCAGAGATCGAATCGTGTCCAAGTTCAAAGCCGGCGTCGCGTGGGGGCTCGTTGATCCATCTTCGTAGAGCACCTTGATGTGTGTGGCACCTTCAGAAACCCGTTCCGCTACAAACTGGTCTGCGCCGCTCGGTCCTTCGAGATAGGGGAACGGAGAGTAGGCCATAGTGGGGTGACCCCCGGGCGCTGTTGCTCCGATGCTGGAAGTCCGAAAGTCGGCGTATCCCGGCTGTGCACGAAAGGTTGCTTCCGATGCCGTGAGGTCAGGCTTGCTGAACTGATCGATGAGCGTCGTGACCCCGAACGTCGCCGCTTGACGAAGCGAACCGGGGAGCAAGTGCACGTGCGCATCAATGAGTCCGGGCAGAATCGTGCCGCCCCGAGCATCGATGACGCCAGGATCCGACTCTCTCATTCCCAGGGATCCAACCTCGGCGATGTGCCCGTTTTCGACCCTGATCGTCCTGGCCGGGATGGATCTGCGTCCGTCGAAAATCTTGGCGTTCATTACGGAAAAGCTGTTCATCTGATCACCATAGAAGTTGACACTGTGTCAAGGTCAAGTCCATAAACTGTTGGCATGTCACTTTCCATCAGCCAGGTTGCCAATCTCGCCGGGATTAGCGCACGGATGCTCCGCCATTACGACAAACTTGGCCTGCTGCACCCGAGCAGGGTCAGCGTTAACGGATATCGCTGGTACGAACGCGAGCAACTTTTCCGACTCCAACGCATCCTCTTGCTGAGGGATTACGGGCTGTCATTGCCAGCGATCAAAGACATTCTGTCGCGGAACGATGCAGCAGAGGAACATGAGGCTCTCACCGCGTATCGGGCACTTGTCGCAGAAGAGCGCGACCGCCTAACGGATCTGCTTTCCACTCTAGATCGCACCCTGAAAGAGATGGCCGGCGGCAGCCAGATCGGTGAACAGAACTTCTTTGAAGGCCTACGGACAACGCGAGGAGCCCTTCGGAAGGACCTCCTCGAACGGTTCGGTCCACAAATTGACTCCGCGTTTACTTCCCACGAGACAATCACCGCCGAATGGGATGAACGAGACTACGAAGCAGCCGCCCAAAGAGGCAAAGCCCTGTACGAAGAGCTGACTGACACGATGAGGCAAGGGTATGCACCTCAATCATCAGAAGCTGCCTCTCTGGTCCAAAGCCACTATGACCTCATCAGCGAGACCTGGATTCCGGGAAAAGAGGCCTACGCAGGCCTCGCGGACCTGTACCTCGAGCCGGGGTTTCAGCGCGACCTTGTGGCTGACATCGATCCGAACTTGCCGGAATGGCTAGCTGCTGCCATGAAAGATTTCGCTGAGAAGGCTCTCTCAACGCAGAGACAAGCTTCTTCCGAAGGTTCGTCCCGATAGACGAACCTCCAGCGGAGCGTCTTGCACAAGAGACTCAATCGTTGGATTGACCGGGGTAGGGCGTAAATGCCAGCGGAAGTGCTGCCAGCGAGGCCACATCCTTTCGAATTGCTTTCGCATATTTCTTCGGGAGAAGTAAAGTGCAGACGTGAAGGATTATCCGAAGAGCAGGCTCATCCGAGGCGTCGTCGTGAACGCAATCCTGCTCATCGGGGGGCTGATCCTCGCGCTCTGGGAACCCCACAACCCTGTGTTCACGGGCGGCGGCATCGGCCTAGTGATTGGAGCAACCCGGAACGGAACCGCGATCTACTACAAGGTCAAAATGAGTCGATGGGCCGCCGTTAAACGGCCGCTTTCCGAACCGGCCGAGCAGTTTGCAAAAGTAGTTTCGCTTGATGGCAAGCGATAAACGACGCTGAATCTAAACCACGCCGATAACTCGTAACGGGAACCCTCTGCGACGAAGAGCCCTGGCGCACATAGGTTGGTCACATGTCCAAACCAATTGAAGAGCTGTGGCCGCCCTTTGGGCTGAAAATCACGTGCGGAACCGTGACTCTGTCTCCTGTTCGCGACACTGACATACCAGAACTCGATGCGCTGGCCCATGCCGGCATCCACGCGCCGAGTGAGATGCCGTTCTACTTCCCGTGGACCGTGGGTTCCACGGGCGAGGTCCGGTTGAGGCTCATGCAGTATCACTGGGCACAACGCGCCGCGATGTCACCGGCGTCCTGGACGCTTGAGACCACGGTCCGCTTCGACGGTGAAGTGGTCGGTTGCCAGAGCACCTCAACCAAGGACTATCTGGTGACGAGAACAGGGGAAACAGGCTCATGGCTCGGAATGAAGCATCACGGCCGAGGGATCGGGACGGCGATGCGTCAGACCCTTTGCGCCTTCATGTTCGATCACCTGGACGCCGCCGAGGTAACCTCAGCAGCATTCATTGACAATCCTGCTTCGCTCGCGGTGTCGAGAAAAGTCGGATACAAGGAAAACGGAATTGGACGCCTCCAGAGGCGTGACGGCGAGATGGCTTTGAGCCAAAGGCTGGTTCTCACTGCGGAAGCCCTGAAGCGACCCGAGCTTGAACTGGAAGTCGAGGGCCTACGCCCGCTGCGGGAGCTTCTCGGGCTGACTTCGTAGACCAACCTTCATCGGGACGGCCAGCGCAAACTTTCCCGGGCACTCCCCCTGATTGAGTGTGCAGAAGCTGTGCCATGTCGCACGAGTCACACGATCTCGGTGGCGAGGTCGGAGTCAGTTGGCACTTCGAAGTCCCCGGAGGAACTGCGCGTCTCGCTCGTAGTCGGCGGCCTCGTCTCGGAGGTGTGGCTTCTGCAGCTCGACGGCCTTCTTGATCGACATGTCGGCCAGATCAACGAGCCGGATGATCGCTACGCGAAGCACGTCATCCCAGGTCGCATCCGAACCATAGGCCCGCAAAAGGAGGTCCACGCGCCGTCGGGCATCATCCATTCCGGGAGCGCCTTTTGGCGTCGATGCAGTCAAAGGGACGACGCGGGTCGCGAGGTAGGCGATGTCCCATAGTCGGGGTCCGGGCGAGCACATATCGAAGTCGATAGCGCCTACCAATACGCCCTTGGTGAAGGCGAGGTTGTGGGGTGAGAAGTCGTTATGACAGATCACTTCGGCGGGCACCTTCGCATTGGATTACCAGATCGCATCATCGAGCGCGAATCCGATACTGGCGTTGTGTAGCTCTTTGAGGTGTTGAGCAGCTTCTTCAAGCACGGAGTCTTCCCACACCCAGCGAGGAAGAGGATAGAGCGGAACGTCGCCTTCGATGAAAGACAGACGCTCACGATCACCCTCAATCCCCATTGGGATAGGAGCCCAATCGATTCCTGCGAGAGCGATGTAGTTGAGATATCGGTGAACGGTTGGGGTCCACGCACCGGCGTTCCGGAGGACGGTATCGCCGCTGCGTTCGACCGCGTTCATATTTCCACCGGGAAGAAGACCGTCCATCCCACCAGCTTAGGAGGCAGCTTCGAACCCGACACAGCCGACCGTGCTCGCGACAAGTTGTGAGTCGATTCGTCAGGCTATCGAGCCCGCAGAGCTTATGTCGGATGGGAACCTTCTGCGAGGCAAGATCGGTGAGGCACTGATAGCAAGCGCGTGCAGGCGCACATAGCATCGATGAGATTTTGAAGGCTCGGCGATCCCGGGACCGTCACTCACTCAGTCTTGAGCGGGTAGATCCTGGCTCAATCAGTGCTCAGCCTTCGGCGCTCTCATCGGCATATAGACAGCGCGAAGAGAACGTGCACCCGAAGTGTTGATCCAGCCGAGCAGGCCGACGATGACCACGACCGTTCCCCCGATTGCGAGCCACAAGGGAAGTCCCGTAAGGACGGCCAGGAGAATGTAAACCACGCCGACGCAAGCCAAGAGCCAACCCGGCAGGCGATTCGCGAGGCTGTTCCATCGCTTCGCGTGTGACCAGCGGTATGCCACTACCGCGATGGCGGGATCGGCATGACGCTTGCCAGCACCTGCGAGTCGCATAACCTCGCGGCGATTGTCCCGCCCCATTGACTTGAAGGTGACGCTAGGGAGTGTCGGGGCTGAAACCATGAGCGGGATTCTATTCAACGTGTGTTCGATGCAGCTCACCGGTGGTCGACCCGGCCAACAATTAGCGTGTCGGCCGCATCTCCGGGGGGGGTCCGTGAGGAACCCTCTGGGCTTCATAGGCGGCGGTGAAAACGCGAAATTCGCTCCCGCCAGAGTTCAAGTGGCGCGAGTGGTGAGTATGAATATGCTGCCTGTGATCAGCTGCACGGCAACCAACGCCACTGTCACCGCGAGTCGGGGCCACAGGGTTCGGCTCCAGTTCGCGACCAGAATCGGGACCGATCCGATAAGCGCGCTGACGATGTAGTTCTTGAACGCCCCTAAATAGAGCGAGTTGATCTCTGATCTACTTGCACGGTAAAACTCTCCGTAGTGATACAGCCCAGCTTCGAAAAACCACATCGCTGCGCAGACCAAGACGCCAAGCGGGAGCGCCCACAGGAGACGTCTCTTTTTCGGGAGAGAAGAATACAGCTTTTGCGGTTTCATTTAGTGCGCTCCAACCACACCGGAACGGTTTACGGGACGCTCT
>JAYSPT010000002.1:0-4255 GCA_043721995.1 Salinibacterium sp.
GAGGTCAGTGTGGCTTGCCCGGATTTGAAAGCATCCCAGCGCTTTATGTCGCCGTTGAGTCCGGTGGGCGATACCCCGCTAATCAGGGTGTTCCCGCCCCAGCCGTAAACGGTAAAGGGAGCATTGAAATACATCCACTTCGGCGGAGCCTTCGTGGCAATGCCAAACTCGCCAGCCAGGCGGGCCCGGAGGGTGTTCAGATTGCTTACATTTCCGAAGCCGAAGATTTTCTCCACGCTGTAACCCTTACCCGCGAACACGTTCTTGGCTGTCTTCCAGTCGGCGTTGAGGTAGCCCGAGCGGAAGTTGAACCATTGCCGGGTGCCCGCGAAGCGAGTTGTTTCTCTGACCTTCAACGAGGCCAGGCTCCTGTCCATCTTGGCGAGTTTCACCGTCGCGTTGGCCGCCGGCAGTTTGCCTTTGACCGCCGCTTTGAAAATCTTGGCGCGCTTCACCGCATTGGCCGCGGGCCCACCCCGCGCGATGAACCTCGCCGCTCCCTCGCTGGCGATCCTGCCGAGAACGGCCACGGTCGTCTTCTGCACTGCCTTCACGATCACGACGCCCAGCCCGAGCAGGAGCACGCCGGCACCGATCAAGATCACGTCCAGCCAGCTACCCTCGCCCATCACGGCAAGGGCCGTCGCCCCAGCGAGCCACAGTACGGAGGCGACCACCCCTGCGATTGCCAGTGCCGCAAGCCCGGGGATAAAGAAGGCGAGTACGGCGAGAGCGACCCCGATCCACATGATGATCTTGACGAACAACTTCAGGAATTTTATGAACCCCTGCTTGATCTTGTAGGCCAGGGTGTCGACGAGCCCGTCATGCCAGGCGCTCGAAATAACGTGGTCCGCAGCCTTCCCCGCGCCATTCAACTCAGAGAGGGCACCCTCAAGCCGGCTCTTCGCCTTCGCCAAGCCGGCACCGGCATCCGAGATGGCGTTCGAGCGCACACGGACTTGGGCGTTTTCGGCCTCCGTCAATGGGGGCGCGTCGGCGGCCCGGTTCACGCTCGGGTCGGCCATTGCGTTTCCCGCGCTCTGCGCGACATCGGCGGCGACTGCCTCCTGCAGCGCCTGGAACGTCTCATCCCTGGCCCGGTCGAGCGCGGGGGCGTAGATTGCGAGCGCGTCCCGCACCGCGTTGTACCGACCGGAGGTCTGCTTCAGTGAACCCCCAACCTCCCGGCTGCGCTTGCGGAGCGCGTCCGCCGACTCTCCCTTGAGCTGGTTCCCATCTCCGTTACCGATCTGCTCGAGCGTCGCCGCTTCACTGCTGATGGTGTCGGCCATCTTCTTGTAGTAACCAACGAGCACGTGCAGTTCCTCGGGATCGCCCCCCACAGGGTCGGAGCCGTGGGCGAGGAGTTGCCAGTTGCCGGGACGAGCGGACATGGGAAGGGCCTTTCGAGAAGTTCTCGTGCACAGGTGAAGTTCAAAGTCGGCGGTGCCGCCTCAGGGTGGTGCGCCGCGCGTGCCGCGACGCTACTGGCTTGTGGTTTCGGTCGTGAGGCTGCCGGCCAGATGTTCCTCGGTGTCATTCCACGCGTCGATCGCGTCCTGCAGCTTCTTTTCCAGATCGCCGACGGCGGACGAGATCTTGCCGCGGTGGATCTTCCAGTTCTCGACGAATTCGTGCATGGCGTTGGCGACATCCCTCTGGCCCCACACATCGGCGTTATCGCGGACGCGATCCCCGGAGTTGTCGAACTCCTCCTTGACCGCTGTGAGCTTTGCCTTGGATTCTTCGAGTGCCGCACTGGTTACAACGAGGTCTGCCATGGGTAACGCCCATTCACGATTGGTGGTGCGGAAAGCACATGGTGCCGGTCCCGCCCCGAGTGGAGCGGACCCGGCACGCAGCCGGTGGTCTCTTCAAGCGTGCTGGTTACTTGGCCAGGGCCTTGGCGAGTTCGGCGTCGGTCTGTTCGAGTGCGTCTGCCGCTGCCGTCAGGTACTGGGCCATTCCCTCTAGGCCATGGATCGTCTGCGTGGCACCGGTGTTGAACTCCTGGTACGAGGCACCGAAGGCCACAGAAGACTTGTCGGTGACGTAGCCGCCGCTGATCAGGCCGTCGACCTGAGACTTCAGTTCGCGCAGCCGGGACTCAATGTCCGCCTCGCCATTGTTGAGTCGAGTTGCGGAGTCGCGCATGTCGCCATATGTGACGTTCAAGTTGGGCAAGGTCTGCTCCTGTTTCCGTGTGAGGTGGACGTCTTCCGATTCGTTCGGAAGACGTGCTCAAGCTATAGCCTCCGACCACCACGTAGGGGGATTTTGAGATATTCGCTGTTAAGTTCTCATGAACCATGAATCCTCTTACCCCAGGGGGCGGGGCGCTCGGATCCACATAAATGTCCCGGTCTAAGGCATATCGACCCGTAAATATCGCCAAGCAACCGTCACCCGCGGCAGTGTCGCGCTGTCGACCGTTAGCCGATTGGCCAACAGGAGATATCACCAGTTGACATCAATATCGCATTCGACAGCCGCCTGCAGTTACGGCGCCGGTTTCGCCACGACGACGGTGACGCCCTGGCTGCGCATGCCCTCGATGTCGTCCTCCCGGGTGAGTGAGTCGACAATCACGACATCGTACTCACGCAGGGGCCCGAGAGCATGCAGCGCCCTCGCGCCGAACTTGGTGTGGTCGACCAGCAGGATCCGCCGGGCAGACGCCGCGAACATCGCCTGCTTCGTGTCCACCGTCTCGAGCGAGTGGTTGAAGCACGTGTTGTCGGTCACGGCGGTGGGTGACGTGATGAAAACGTCGACGCGTAGCTTGCCGATCGCATCCGTCGTCATGCGGCCCATAAAGGAGCTGCACCAGTCGGAGAAGTTTCCGCCGAGACCCACGAGCGAGATCCCTCGAACACCGCGCAGCTCAGTGAGCAGGGTCAGATTGTTTGTGATGACGGTGAGTGGCTCCCGCTCATGCAGGAGGTCCGCTATGGCGAGCACAGTCGTGGAGTCGTCCAGAAAGACAGACTGCCCTACCTCGATATAGTTCATCGCCTCGAGGGCGAGCGATCTCTTCTCGGCCACCTGCTGCTCGGCACGGAAGACGTCGCTCGACTCCACGATCCGCGATGACAGAGCGGTCGCTACTCCTCGGGACTTCTGAAGCAGCCTACGGGCCACCAACTCGTCGAGGTCCCGGTGCACCGTCATCAGGCTGACGTTGAAGCGCTCGGTGAGTTCCTCGATCCGCACGGTGCCCTCCGCCGCGACCAGCATCGACATCTCCCGTTGCCGGTCCGCGCGACGGCGCGCGCCCCTGACCTCGACCGGGCTCTTGTCGTCCATTGCTGCCACCATCGTCTCTGAGCGCTCTATATCCCACAAGTATGACGTAGGTGGGAAATCGCACGCGATCAAATAGTGGCGCTGCCTGGGCGCAATCGACGTATTTAGACCCTGGGCGTCGTCAAGGACGCAAGGGCGGCGTCGTACCCGGCCGAGCGACTGGTATCGCCGTTGATCCCGGTCGGCCTGGCTCCGAGCGAGAAGGTGTTGCTGGTCCAGCTGCCAACGATTCGCCCGGCGTTGGCGTAGTTCCAGACGGGGACCGCCCTGCTGTCGATCCCGAGTTCCATCTGGGTGATACCTCGGAGGTCCTGATACTTTCGCACCCGGTCGACGGCCAGAAGCCGGTCCCATCGCCAATCCCCCTTCCGCACGTCCGCAATCTTGCCCAAGTCGTTCTTGAGGTAGTCGGGGTGTCGAACATTCCACCACTGGGGCTTGACCTTGAAGTCGGCGGCGACCTTGCCAGTGGCGTTCGCCAGGGACTTGGCGCTGACTTTTTTCAGTTCCTTGTCCATCGAGCCGATCCGCTTCATCGCGTTGCCGACCGGAATATCGCCCTTCAGCGCCTGAGCGAAGACAGCCGCGCGCTTCTTCGCGATGGAGCTTACGGCCTTCGCGACCTTGGGCATCTGGGCGACCTTCGCGGCCGTGGCCGCATGGGGCTTCACCCCCGCCGAAGCAACCTTGCCCAGCAGCGCCAGGTGAGTTGTCTGTATGAGCTTCGCGAGCAGGACACCCGCCCCAAGCATGAACACGGTGACGGCGGCGAGGATCACGTTGAGCCAGGACCCTTCGCCCATCGCAGCCAGAGCGGTCGACGCCGCGAGGGCCAGCACCGCCACCGCGGCTCCAGCGAGCGCGAGCGCGCCGAGCCCGGGGACGAAGAAGGCGAGCACCGCGAGCGCGACCCCGATCCACATCAGCACCTTGACCAGGATCTTCA
>JAYSPT010000003.1:0-4216 GCA_043721995.1 Salinibacterium sp.
TCGCGGTCGGTGTCCGGCGCGAAAGAGCACGGATGCGCGCCAGCAGTTCGTCAGCGGAAAAGGGCTTGGTGACGTAGTCGTCGGCGCCGGCATCCAGCGCCTCGACCTTGTCCCAGCTCTCGCTGCGGCCGGACACCACCAGCACGGGCACCTGGCTCCAGCCCCGCAGTGCTTCGATCACCTCGATACCGGTGAGCCCGGGCATCCCGAGATCGATCACAACGATGTCGGGATGACTCTTGATTGCCGCGTTCAGCGCCTCGGTTCCGTCCGAGGCCGTGACGACCTCATACCCGCGCGCCGTGAGCGTGATGCGCAGCGCCCGGAGCATCTGTGGGTCGTCGTCGGCAATGAGGATCCTCACACCGCGGCCGCCGTCGCAAGTTCGATGACCATGGTTAGTCCGCCACCCGGCGTATCTTCGGCTTCGAGGCTCCCGCCCATCGCTTCGACGAATCCCTTGGACAGCGCAAGGCCGAGTCCAACACCGGTCGTGTTGTCAGTGTCGCCGAGCCTCTGGAATGCCACGAAGACATCCTCGCGCCTTTCGACCGGGATGCCCGGTCCTGCGTCAATAACGCGCAGCTGGGCACGGTCGCCAAATTCGCTGGTCGAGATGACCGGCGGTGTGTCCGGCGGCGAGAAGCGCATGGCATTGGCCAGCAGGTTAACGAGCGAGCGCTGCAGCAGGACCGGATCGGCGAGCACCGGGCGGATGTTGGTACCAAGTTCGAGCTGCACCTCTCCGGGAGCCAACTTCAGTTCGTCCAGCGCGCCGCCAATGACCTCGTCGAGCGCCGCGGCCTCAAGCGAAACACCGAGTACGCCCGCTTGCAGGCGGCTCGCGTCAAGAAGCTTCGTCACCAGATCCGCTAGTGCGTCGAGACTTTCCTCGGCTGCCTCCAGAAGTTCCCGCTTGTCAGCCTCGCTCAGCGTCACCTGCGCGGAGCGCAGCGACGTGACGGCAGCGGTCGCGGCCGCGAGTGGCCGACGCAGGTCGTGACCGACGGCCGCGAGCAAGGCTGTACGAAGGCGGTCCGCTTCCGCCGCCGGGCGCATCGTCTCGGCTTCGCTCGTGAGTTCACGCTGGCGAAGAGCGGACTCGATCTGCGAGAGGAACGCGCCAAGAATGCGGCGATCAGAAGCGGCGAGATCGTGGCCGACCAGATGCAATTCGGCGTGCTCGCCGATGGCAAAAATGGATTCGATGTCAGCCGCATCAGCCACCTTGGGGTCGACCGACGAGGTGATCGTGGCACCGTGAGAGAGGAGGCCCACGCTGGTCATCGCGAAGGATTCGCGGAGACGGGTTACGAGCGCGCCAAGCGCATCCTGTCCGCCCAGCACGCTCGATGCGATACTCGCCAGCGTCTCCGACTCAGCCGCGGCACGCGACGCCGTTCTAGATCGACGAGCTGCCTGGTCCACGACGATGCTCACGAGCACGGCGACGAGCACGAAGATGATGAGCGCGAGCAGGTGCAGTGGCTCCGCAATCGTGATCGTGTAGAGCGGGTTGACGAAGAAGTAGTCGAGCAGGAAGCCCGACGTGACCGCCGCGAGCAACGCCGGCCAGATGCCGCCAACCAGTGCGACGATGACGACGAACAACTGGAAAACCAGCACATCACTGGTAATCGATTCAGTGCTGCGAAAACGTGACAACAGCACCGTCAACAGGGGCAGCCCCGCGACCGTGAGCGCGAATCCGATGAACCGCCGCCTCCTCGACAGCGCACCGCCGAACGCGGGCAGACTGCGGGCACCGGCCTCCGCGTGCGAGATGATGTGCACGTCGATGTCGCCAGCCTCGCGGATGACCGTGGCCGCAGTACCCGGGCCCCCGAACAGTCGCGTGAGCGCTCCACGGCGGCTGACGCCAACGACGAGTTGCGTCGCATCCACGGACCTCGCAAAGTCGACGAGCGCCCTCGGGATTTGCTCGGCAAGCACCTGGTGGTAGCTACCGCCGAGTGTTTCGACGAGCGCTCGCTGCGCCGCGAGCACGCCCGGGTTTGCGCCGGCCAGGCCATCGGAACTGGTCACGTGCAGCGCGAACAGTTCGCCGCCGCTGGATCGGCTGGCAATGCGCGCGCCGCGGCGCAGAAGAGTCTCACCCTCACGCCCGCCGGTGAGCGCGACGACGACCCGCTCACGAGCGTTCCAGGTATTGCGGATGCCCTGCTCGGCACGGTATTTCTTGAGTGCCGAGTCCACCTCGTCCGCGAGCCAGAGCAGTGCGAGTTCTCTCAGCGCGGTGAGGTTTCCGAGCCGGAAGTAGTTGCTCAATGCGGCGTCTACCCGCGCGGCGGGGTACACGACACCGGCGTTGAGGCGATCGCGAAGGGCCTGCGGGGCAAGGTCGATCAATTCGATCTGGTCTGCGCGGCGCAGCACCGCATCCGGAATCGTCTCCCGCTGGATGATTCCCGTGATCTGGTGCACCACATCGTTCAGGCTCTCGATGTGCTGGATGTTCACGGTCGAGATCACATCGATGCCCGCGTCGAGAATCGCCTCCACATCCTGCCAGCGCTTCTCGTGCTCAGAGCCCGGCGCGTTGGTGTGGGCCAGCTCATCCACGAGGGCAATGTTGGGCCTTCGGGCGATGATGCCAGCAAGGTCGAGTTCATCCAGCACCACACCGCGGTGTTCGACGGAACGGCGCGGCAGCACCTCGAGCCCCTCGACGAGTGCGGAGGTGGCAGCGCGGCCGTGGGTCTCCACGATCGCGACCACGATGTCAAGACCGGTTCCTTCGAGGCGCCGACCCTCTTCGAGCATCGCGAAGGTCTTGCCGACTCCGGGCGCGGCGCCGAGCATCACCCGAAGCCGTCCCCTGGTCATCTCACACCCACCCTTGTGCGCCTCGGCGCAATTGCCTCACTGCCATCACTTGCCGAGCCATCAGTTGCCGAGCCGCTACTTGCCCAGCTTCGTCAACGCAATGTTGAGCTGCAACACGTTCACGGTCGGTTCGCCGAGGTAGCCAAGGTCACGCCACTGAATCATAGACGTGACAAGTTGGCGAACTGCCACCACATCCAGTGAGCGGGCGGCCGCAACGCGTTGCACCTGCAGCAGTGCGTACGCGGGACTGATGTGCGGGTCGAGACCGGAGCCGGATGCCGTGACCGCGTCCGCGGGAATCTGGTCGACCGGCACGGAATCGCTCGACGCGATTGCCGCCTGACGAGCCTGGATGGCCTTTATCAGGTCGGGGTTCTCGGGTCCGTAGTTCGAGCCACTCGATGCTCCCCCGTCGTAGCCGGTGCCGGCCGCAGACGGTCGGGACTGAAACCACTGGGGAAGCGCTTTGCCGTCCGAGTCGGTGAAGGACTGTCCGATGATGGCGGAGCCGACGACCGAGCCGTCCACGGTGACTAACTGACCGTTGGACTGTGCCGGCAGGGCAAGCTGACCGAGTCCTGTGATCGCGAGTGGATACGCGACCCCAAGCACGATCGTGAAGATGAGCAGTGCCCTGAGGGCGGTCCACACTTGGCGAAATTTCATTGTTGTACTCCTTGAGAAAGGTGAATCAGAAACCGGGGAGCAGGCTCACGACGAGGTCGATGAGCTTGATGCCGATGAAGGGTGCAATGATGCCGCCGAGACCGTAGATCAGAAGGTTGCGACCCAGGAGCTTGCTCGCCGAGACGGCGCGATAAGCAACGCCTCGCAACGCGAGGGGGATCAGTGCCACGATCACGAGCGCGTTGAAGATGATCGCGCTGAGGATCGCGGAGGCCGGCGAGTGCAGGCCCATGATATTCAGTACGACAAGGCCCGGGAGCACGCCGACGAACATGGCCGGAATGATCGCGAAGTACTTCGCCACATCGTTCGCGATCGAGAACGTGGTGAGTGATCCGCGCGTGATTAGCAGTTGCTTGCCGATGCGCACGATGTCGATCAGCTTCGTGGGATCTGAGTCGAGGTCGACCATATTGCCGGCCTCCTTCGCGGCCGACGTTCCGGTGTTCATCGCGACGCCGACATCCGCCTGGGCGAGGGCCGGTGCATCATTGGTGCCGTCGCCGGTCATCGCAACGAGGTTACCGCCGGCCTGCTCCTTCTTGATGAACTCCATCTTGTCTTCGGGAGTGGCTTCAGCCAGGAAGTCGTCGACCCCGGCCTCGGCCGCGATCGCCCTTGCTGTTAGCGGGTTATCGCCGGTGATCATCACTGTCCGGATGCCCATCGCCCGCAGCTC
>JAYSPT010000004.1:0-19610 GCA_043721995.1 Salinibacterium sp.
AGGTTCTTCACCTGAAGTGCCATTCGCGGATGCCCGGCGAACCGGTCCTCGTGTCGCACCAGAAAGTCCCAATACAGCGTGGTGAAAGGGCAGGCGTCTTCACCGACCCGCACGTCTGGTCGAAAGCGGCATGATCCGCAATGGTTGCTCATGCGGTTGATGTATTTGCCGGTGGCGACATACGGCTTGCTGGCCATGTACCCTCCGTCAGCGAATTGGCTCATCCCGAGCACGTTGGGTAGCTCGACCCACTCGACAGCGTCGACGTATACCGCCAGGTACCACTCGTGCACCTGTCGTGGATCGACCCCCAGAAGCTGGGCATAGAGCCCCGTGACCATCAGCCGTTGAATGTGGTGGGCATATCCGTATTCCAGAGTCTGCGCAATAGCGTCGCGGAGGCAGGCGAGATCAGTGCCGCCCGTCCAGTACCAGTCGGGGAGCTTTTCCGTAGCGCCGAGAGCGTTCCCGCTCGCGTAGTCCGGCATCATCCGCCAGTAGATGCCGCGCACGTACTCGCGCCAGCCGACCACCTGACGCACAAAGCCTTCGGCCGCCTCGATGGGCACCGACCCCGCCCGCCACGCTTCTTCCACGCGGGCCACGACCTCACGCGGATCGAGCAGTTTGAGATTGAGTGCAGCGCTGATGAGGGAATGATAAAGCCATGGCTCGTTCGACCACATCGCGTCTTGTCGGCGGCCGAAGTCCACCAGCCGTTCCTCAATGAAGCGCTCAAGTGCGATTAGCGCGTCGGCTCGAGTGACCGGCCAGGCAAATCGGTCGAGTGAACCCGGATGCCCGCCGAAGCGTTTCTCGACCAGGTCGATGACCTCGCGAGTGATGGAATCTGGCTCAAATAGCGCTGGCGCTGGCACCAGACCGGGGCCTTGCGCGCCGAACGAGCCACGATTCTCGGAGTCGAAGTTCCATCCTCCGCCCGCCGGTGAGTCTCCGTCCATCAGGATACCGAGAGTGCGGCGCTGAGATCGGTAGAAGGTCTCCAGGACCAGGCTTCGCCGCCCGTCAGCGTAGCGGGCGAACTCGTCAGTCGAACAGAGAAAGTGACGGTCCAGGCGCTCGTCGAGCTGCACTCCCGTCGACGAGACCGCAGCCCGCAGGTTCTCACGCACCTGCCACTCTCCGGGCTCTGCGAGCACCACGATCTGGGGCCCGTGGCGCTCGATCGCACCAATCAGTTCTGTGGCGAAAGTGCCGCTGTTGTCGGGATCATCCATCGCGCGATAGTCCACAGTAAAACCCTTGCCGCGCAGTTCACCCGCGAAGTGACGCATCGCCGCAAGGAACACCGCTATGCGCGGCTTGCTCACCCAAACCTTCTCCGACTCCTCAGCGACTTCGACCATCCATACGACATCCCGCTGGGGGTCAGCGTCATCGAACGCCGCTGAATCGTGGTTCAGTTGGTCGCCAAGCACCACGATGAGCTGGCGCGCGTCCGCGCTCATGAGTCAGCGCTCACGAGTCAGCACTCACGAGTCCGCGCTCATGAGTCCGCGCTCGAGCGCCGACGACGACATTTATCACTGCAATAGCGCACGTCGTCCCAGTTTTTGGCCCATGCCTTCCGCCAAGTCATGGTGCGCCCGCACACCGCGCAGGGCTTGGCCGGCAAATGGGCCTTGTTGCCCTTGAAGTCGCGCCGGTTCGTGCTCACCCTCTTACGCTACGGGAATCCGTGGCGCATGGCCCCACTCGAAATCGCTGACCAGTGCCAGCACAGTCATGACGGTCCTGCATCAGGACACAAGACCACGGTGTTGGCAGTGCCGGCGCGCTCGTCATCGTGTCGCGTGATGTGTTGGGCGCATGCTCGACTCGACTGATCGTGTCGCCCGGTGTCATCGTTCCGGGTCTACAAGCCCTGCTGCCGGAGCAGTTCGGGAATGCGCTCGCGGAAGGGGAAAAACCCTCGCGCGGCGTACGGCCAGGCGAGGCTGTCCCAGCGCCGCCTGACGGTCGTGAGCGTCACCGTCTCCGAGGCGAGTGCGGCGCCGAGCATCACCATCCGTTCCTGCACGGGGCCCACGGGCGCATAGGGCACGACCAGGGCATCAAGGCGTTCAGATTCCGCCCACTGCAGAACGGTGGAGGGGAGTGCGTCGGGCAGCACGAGCGCCCGCTGACCGAGCCCGTCCGACGCCCGCGTGGCACCGTCATCGAGGGCGGACGCCGTGAATCGTTGGACCGCGTCAGAAGCGCCGGACGGCGAGCGCCCGTCGGCATCGGCAGATCCGGCGATAGCGACGAGTCGGCTGTTCGAATCGAGCCAGGAATACTCATCGCGCAGGCTTGCCGCGTCCAGATCTTCCTCGTGCACCAACAGCCCCACCCGTGCACCCCCGGGGGCAAACTCAGCGGGAGCAATCGCTGCCCGTGGCGGCAGCGGCTCCTCGACGAGCGCCCGTGCAGACGTGGCGAGTCCCGACGGCGAGAATCGACCTTCGGTGTAACGCGAAATGTTCGATGCCGTCGCGAGATAGGTCTTGCCGGCGGTCTGGAGCCCGGCAACCCACCGCCAGGAAAGCGTGTTGGATGCGGCATCCCCATCAAGAAGGTGGCGGTAAAAGAAATCCGCGCCAAGTTGCCACGGCAGGCCGAGCGTGAAGATCCAGATGCTCGCGAACCACATGCGGGTGTGGTTGTGCAGGTACCCCGTGGAGACAAGCTCCTGCACCCAAGCATCCATCGCATCAATTCCAGTGCGACCGGCGATGGCGTCGAGGTAGTCTCCGGACTGTGTGTCGCCGGCGAGCCCGAGTTCTGCCACATCCCGGCGATACCGCCGCCACACCTCGGGATTTTGCTCGAGCCAACCCTTCCAGTACGTGCGCCAGAACACCTCCTGCACAAATTTCTCGCATGCGCCGAGCCGATGCCGGTCAAGCACTGCCGAAACTACTTCGCGCTCGGTCAGGAGTCTGTGCCGAAGGTAGGGGGAAAGACTGGAGACGTTGTCGCGGTCGGGCCCAGTGTCGTAATTGCGGTCTCGCGTGTACTCCGTTCCGGCATGAGGCGCGAACAAGGCGAGGGACTCAAGGCCAGCAGCCCGGGTGGGAGTAAACATCCCTTTCATCATGCATCAATCGGTTGTGAGGAGGGCTGGGGCCACCCGCCCGGGTTGACTCAGGGGCCAGTACGCCACCGGCAGACAGTGTTCGCGTTCGCACCCGCGAGGCGCCCTCTACCTGGAGCTTCTTGCTGCGCCATCGTCCGCAGCGTGTGCGGACAAGCCGAAGCGCATGCTGATCTTCGGCAGGGGTCGGTTCATCGGCGAACGCCACGCACTATCTCAGACTGGTTTGTTCTCGCTGTTCGGCGCTCCCAAGAGATCGAGCCCGACTTTCTTGCCGTCACTCCAGAGAACATCAGCCACGCTGCTGCCAACCTGGCCATATCTGCTGACATCACTGTCAAAAAAGATTTGTGCCTGTGCGGCGCATCGACCCGAATGGCCCCATCCAGGTTGACGGGTCGGGCTCACCCGTGACAGTTACAAACTAAAGGGGCGGGCAGCGGACGACAGCAAAGCCGCGAAGTGAAGCATCCCGGGTTTCATGCGGCATTTGGAGTGAAGGATGCGCTCAGGTCCAGGCCCGTCGACGGCGGCCGCAACCCAGTCATTTACTGGGACTTCGACTCATTAGCGCTTACCAAGACTCCCCCGCTGTCTCGCAGACTTGTGGGGTTTCGATAGGGAGCAGCCCATCGTGCGGGCCTCCCGGTCGTAAGGCCGCTTACTAGGATTCAGGTCATGACCGCGACGACCGAAGGGCGCAGGCCCAACATTCGACAGGTCGCACTGCTCGCGGGTGTCTCTCACATGACGGTATCGAGGGTGCTCAACGGGCATCCGAGTATCGCTCCGGCTACTCGTGAGCGGGTGCTGGAGGTGATGCGCGAACTCAACTACCGCCCGAACAGCGCCGCGCGAGCGCTGGCCACACGTCGGACCAATCGCCTCGGCGTCGTCGTCGACAGCGTCAACGAGTTCGGCCCGGCGAGCACGGTGCGGGCGATCGAGGATGCCGCCCACGATCGCGGCTACACCGTCTCGTCGATCGCGGTGTCGGCCGATCGGTCGATCACCGCGCACGATGCGCTGGTGAACCTCGTAGGAATCGGGATCGATGGACTGTGCCTAATCACGCCGCGGACGTCATCCATCGATCTGCTAAAGGAGGTCTCGAGCGGGATCCCGACGCTCGTGGTCAAGTCAGAACCGGAGGACGTCTTCTTCACGGTCTCGGTTGACCAGCGTATGGGTGCAGCCTTGGCGGCGCAGCACTTGATCGAGCTGGGACACCGGGAAATCATCCACTTGTCAGGACCGCTGGACTGGTTGGATGCCCGGGAGCGGGAGCAAGCCTGGCAAGCGCACCTGGCGGCGGCCGGCCTGCCCGCGCGCGCGTCGGCTGTGGGCGACTGGACGTCCGACTCGGGTTACGCGTTCGGTCGCGACGTGGAGGTGGATTTCACGGCCGTCTTCGCTGCCAACGATCAGATGGCCTTGGGCCTGATCCACGCATTGGACGCGCGGGGCATCCGGGTTCCCAACGACGTGAGCGTCGTGGGCTTCGATGACGTCCCCGATGCGCGACATTTTCTGCCTCCGCTCACCACAATCCGCCAAGACTTCCGCGCTCTCGGATCGTTGAGCGTTGCAACGCTCTTGGCGGAGCTCGAGGGTGACGACGTACCGCGCCGCACTCTGCTGGAACCGGAACTGGTTGTTCGGGCATCCACCGCCCCGCCCCGGCCCCATTGAGCTGTCGCAAGGCGGCTTGTCGCGGGAATCATGTGACCGGTAACATCGACGGGTGAGTAACTTCAGCCTCGACGTCGAGGCGGCCATCGCCGGGGTGCGGCAAGACGTGGCCGACCTGCACGCCCAACTCCTGCGGTACGGGCTGGTCGTCTGGACCGGCGGCAACGTTTCGGGGCGTGTGCCCGGCGCAGACGTGTTCGTGATTAAACCGTCCGGTGTCGCCTACGACGACCTCGCACCCGAGAACATGATCCTCTGCGATCTCGACGGCAACGTCATCGCGGGCACCGATGGAGCGGAACGTTCTCCGTCGAGTGACACCGCGGCGCACGCCTACGTGTACCGGAACATGCCCGAGGTCGGCGGGATCGTTCACACCCACTCGACTTACGCGACCGCGTGGGCCGCGCGCGGTGAGCAGATCCCGTGCGTGCTTACCGCGATGGCCGATGAGTTCGGCGGTCCGATCCCGGTAGGCCCATTCGCGATCATCGGCGATGACTCGATCGGGCGAGCAATCGTCGACACTCTTGCCGGTCACCGATCGCGCGCAGTGCTCATGCGCAACCACGGGCCCTTCACGATCGGCACGTCGCCGAAGGATGCGGTGAAGGCCGCCGTCATGGTCGAGGATGTCGCGCGCACCGTGCACATCGCCCGCGAAGCAGGCCCGCTTATCCCGATCCCGCAAGAGGCGATCGACCGGCTCTTCGATCGCTACCAAAATGCGTACGGGCAGGGCGAGACCGCGTGAGGGGGATTGCGGCAGCGATCCGCGACGGTCGCACATCGCTCGGGATCGAGCTGGGATCGAGCCGGATCAAAGCCTGCCTGGTCGGGGACGACCCGTCCATGGTGCTTGCGGTCGGTGAACACGAGTGGGAGAACCAACTCATCGACGACAGGTGGAGTTATTCCCTCGAAAGCGTGTGGGCCGGGGTTCAGTCGGCGTTCGCCGCTGTCATCGTCGATGCCGAGCGCAGGCACGGGGAGCGGCCGACTAGCTTCGGCGCGATCGGAATCTCGGCGATGATGCACGGCTACCTCGCCTTCGACGACTCGGGCGAGCTTCTGGTTCCGTTCCGCACCTGGCGCAACACCAACACCGGCCCGGCCGCGACCGAACTCACCACCGCGTTCGGCGTCAATATCCCTCTGCGCTGGTCCATCGCGCACCTCTACCAGGCGGTGCTCGACCACGAGCCCCACGTCGGAGAGATCAACTTCGTGACGACGCTCGCGGGCTACGTGCATTGGAAGCTGACGGGCCAACGCGTGCTCGGTATCGGCGACGCCTCAGGCATGTTCCCAATCGACACCGCAACCCACGACTACGACGCAAGGCTCGTGACGCGCTTCGCTAGCCTCGTCGCAGAATCCGCACCCGCACTGCACGTGGGCGTGCTGCTCCCCCGGGTACTTCTCGCTGGGCAGCCCGCGGGCGAACTGACCCCCGAGGGTGCGGCGCTGCTGGACCCGACGGGGAGCCTGCGGACGGGTATCTTATTTTGCCCTCCCGAGGGTGACGCCGGCACCGGCATGGTCGCGACCAACTCCGCCGCACCCCGGGCCGGCAACGTGAGCGCAGGCACAAGCATCTTCGCGATGGTGGTCCTCGAACGACCCCTGGAACGAGTGCACGAGGAGCTGGATGTCGTGACGACTCCGGCGGGCGACCCCGTCGCGATGGTGCACTGCAACAACGGGGCCAGCGAACTTGCCGCGTGGGTGGCCATCTTCCGCCGATTCGCCGAAGCGGCGGGCTCACCGCTCAGCCAGGACGACGCCTACTCCGCACTTTTCCGCGAAGCCCTCGACGGGCAGGCCGATGCCGGCGGAGTGCTTGCGTACAACCAGCTCGCGGGCGAGCCGATCGCTGGCCTTGCCGCTGGTCGTCCCCTCATTGTGCGCACGAACGACAGCCACTTCACCCTCGCCAATCTCATGCGTGCCCAGCTCTATGGCGTCTTCGCCACACTCAGTCTCGGCATGGGCGTCCTCGGAGATGAAGGTGTCGAACTCGACCGGATGTTCGCGCACGGCGGTATCTTCCGCACCGCCCACGTCGCGCAGCGCTTCCTCGCGGCTGCCCTGCGTGCGCCGGTTTCGATCGCCGAAACCGCCTCGGAGGGTGGTGCGTGGGGGATCGCGGTGCTCGCCGCTTTTGCGGCATCCGGCGCGACGGACTCGCTTGCCGGGTACCTGCACTCGCAGGTGTTCCGAGGCGCCAGCTTCACCGTTGTCGAACCTCACCCCGACGATGTCGACGGGTTCGCCGCCTACCTGACGCTCTACCGCGCGGGACTCGCGATCGAACGCATCGCTTCGAACACCATCTGACCTGAACCCCCACCTCGTGCACCGAAGGAGCACACCATGAACGGCAGCATCATGCCCGACCTCAAGACCAAGACTGTGTGGTTTCTTACCGGCAGCCAGGACCTCTATGGCGAGGAGACCCTGCGCCAAGTCGCCGAGCAGTCGCAGCAGGTCGCGGCGTCCCTTGCCGGTGCCGACGCGATCCCGGTCACGATCGAATGGATGCCCGTCCTCAAGTCGAGCGACGCGATCCGCCGCGCGATGATCGAGGCCAACAGCAACGACTCGGTCATCGGCGTCATCACCTGGATGCACACCTTCAGCCCCTCGAAGATGTGGATCCACGGGCTGGGCGCGCTGACCAAACCGCTACTGCACCTGCACACCCAGGCGAACGTTGCCCTGCCGTGGGACGACATCGACTTCGACTTCATGAACCTCAACCAGGCTGCGCACGGCGATCGCGAGCACGGCTACATCCTCAGCCGCCTCAACGTCGCCCGCAAGACAGTTGTGGGCCACGTCACCAACCCCGCCGTGATCGCCCAAATCGCCAGCTGGACGCGCGCCGCCGCCGGGTGGGATGCCGCCCAGAACCTCAAACTCGCGCGGTTCGGCGACAACATGCGCTATGTCGCCGTAACAGAAGGTGACAAGACCGAGGCGGAGATCCGCTTCGGGGTGCAAGTGAATACCTGGGGTGTCAACGAACTCACCGACGCCGTGGATGCCGCATCCGAGTCGGCGATCGACGCGCTCGTCGACGAATACTTTGCCTCGTACGACGTCGTGCCGGAACTGCACAAAAACGGCGCACGGCACCAGTCGCTTCGCGACGGCGCCGCGATCGAACTCGGGCTGCGGTCCTTCCTCGAAGCCGGCGGATTCAGCGCATTCACGACCAGCTTCGAAGACCTCGGAAGCCTCAAACAACTCCCTGGCCTGGCGGTGCAGCGCCTCATGGCCGACGGCTACGGCTTCGGCGCAGAAGGAGATTGGAAGACCGCAATCCTCGTGCGCGTCGCCAACGTCATGGGCGCGGGACTGCCCGGCGGCGCCTCGCTCATGGAGGACTACACCTACCACCTCACCCCCGGCGAGGAAAAGATCCTCGGCGCGCACATGCTCGAAGTCAGCCCGACCCTCACCACCGCCCGGCCGAGCCTTCAAATCCACCCGCTCGGCATCGGCGGCAAGGATGACCCCGTACGCCTCGTGTTCACGGCCGACTCAGGCCCTGCCGTCGTCGTCGCCCTCAGCGACATGCGCGACCGCTTCCGGCTCGTCGCCAACGTCGTCGACAACGTGCCCCTGGACGCACCGATGCCCCACCTGCCGGTCGGGCATGCCGTATGGAAGCCACAACCCGACTTCGCGACCTCCGCCGCCGCTTGGCTCACCGCAGGAGCCGCCCACCACACCGTGATGAGCACCGCCGTCGGCGTCGACGTCTTCCGCGACTGGGCCGACATCGCTGGCGCTGAACTCCTCGTCATCGACGACACCACAACCCTGCGCGAGTTTCAGAAAGAAATCCGCTGGAACGCCGCCTACTACCGACTCGCGCAAGGCATCTAGGATCCGGGGATACCTATCGTTAGCCAAACCCTCGCACCCCCGCCGACCGCGAATTCGCTTCCGGCCCGCAGCCACCTCTCGAGCCGACCGTCAGACACACTTCGAAAGAACGGTCGGTGACCGTGCCAACGTCAGCAGCAACGCGCAGACGCTATGGGATGCGTACTTGCAGCACAAGGCGCGCACGTTCCCCAGGATGTCGCGGTCACCAAGCTCGATAACTGAGCGCCGTTCCTCGAAGTGTCGATGCCTCGCCTTGCGACCGTCTAGTTCCAGCTGCGACAGCTTGACGACACCGCAACAGGAGCACTTATCGAAGTCGTCCCGAGGTCAGACACTGCAATGGGCACTCGCAGGCACCCTATGGGTCGCAACAGCGTCGACGAGCGAGACGTCCCCGAGTTGTTTTGTAGGGAAGCTGTCGGCGGCAATAAGTACCTCTAACGCGACGCCTCGTCCATGGGCTGATGTGGCGGCGAAGGGAAAGAAAGAAGGTCGTCTGCTTCCTTGCGGGACCGCCCGGTTCGGTCATGATCGGTGCGATCACGTTCACGAGCGGGGCGAGTGGCGCGCTGGTGACTCGATTTGCGTACTCGAGAAGCGTGATGAATTTGCCGACTCAGTCGCCTGCGGCCTGAGCGGAGTGCAACGGGTCACTTCCGATGCGCACGTCAGCCCGAAAGACACGATCACGGCGAACCTGCCCTGAGCTGCGAGGCAGCGATGCCGCACCCACTACGCCACGGACCTGATGAGCATGACACTGAATAGCGTGCAGCCGGCCTTGAAGGGGATGCTCCACAATGTTTACGATCGGCCCGATACCGCCGCGGTCCTCGCCCAGTTCGACTGAACCTTCGACTCCGTCGCCGAGAAGCTCCCGAAAGTCGCCGAGCACCTCGACACTGGCCGGGTCGACATCCGCGCGTACACCACCTTCCGGAAGGATCTCTGGGAGCAGATCTGGTCCGATAACCCCCGCGAGGGTCTAAACCGGGAGATCCGACGCGGCACCAATTGCGTCGGTATCTTCCCCAACCGGGACGCGATCATCCGCCTCTTCGAGGCGGTCGTCGACAAGCAAACCGACGAGGAGGCAGGGGGACACCGGTACCTCGGTCTCGAAATCCTCGCCCACTCCCGCATGCGACCCGTCACCGATACCGGAAGCGAGGCGAAGACCGACACGACCAGGGCCCTCAGCGCCCAAAACGAAGGATCCCCCGCTAAACGACTACCACGGACTTGACCCGGGAAAGACCGGCGAGCCGGTTCTGCTACCCCTCTATTGGGCGCGGCGGCTGCCGCTGGTGCACTCAAGCCGCGTGACGCAGCACGGTATCGAATGCCCGCGAAAGGCGAGGAGCTGACTCGATACAACGTTGTATGCTAGGCGATTAACTGAGGGATGTGATGAAGTGCCGGCAACACTGCACGATGTCGCGCGACTAGCTGGCGTTTCGATTAAGACCGTCTCGAACGTCGTGAACGACCTCCCAAATGTACGACTCCAAACCCGAGAGCGCGTTCAGCTGGCGATCGACGAGCTGAGTTATCAGCCGAACATCTCGGCCCGGAGTCTCCGTTCGGGGCGCAGTGGAGTCATCGGTCTGGTGCTTCCAGAATTGAGTCTGAGCTATTTCGCCGAACTGGCAGATGCCGTGATCGCAAATGCAGAGCTTCGCGGGCTTGCGGTACTAGTAGAAAAAACTGGCGGAGACCGGAAGCGAGAGCTCGCTGTGCTCTCCAGCCCACGAATGCAGTTGACAGACGGCTTGATTTTTAGTCCGCTCGGAATGAGTCAGGAGGATGCTCCTCTGCTGAGTTTGGACTACCCAATTGTGCTTCTTGGTGAGCGGATCTTCGGGGGGCCGGTCGATCACGTCACAATGCGGAATGTCGAGGCGGCACGGTCGGCCACGGAGCTCCTCATCGCGTCCGGACGAAGCCGGATCGCACTGCTCGGCGCTCACGCCAATGAGGAGGTAGGGTCGGCCGCACTCCGATTGCGTGGATACCGCGAAGCCCTCGAGGCCGCAGGAATCAGCTTCGACCCGGCATTGGTCGGTTACACGACTCTCTGGCACCGATCGAACGGTGCCCAATCGATGCGGGAAATCATCGAAAGCGGGGTCCATTTTGATGCGGTCTTTGGCCTAAATGATGCGCTAGCTTTAGGGGCCATGCGGACCCTCCAAGAGGCGCATTTTTCTGTCCCGAGCGACGTTGCCGTGATGGGATTTGACAACATCGAAGAGTCACAATACGCAGTTCCAAGCCTATCGACCATCGATCCTGGGCGGGATCAGATCGCGGAGCGCGCAGTCCACCTATTGGCTCGGCGCATCGCTGCGCAAGAAGGTAGGCCTTCGGACCCCGAAGAGGTTTTAGTCGACTTTCAAGTCCTCACCCGAGAGTCAACGGCCACGCCGAGCATGCCTGAAAAAGTTGTCAGCGACCGCGGTTCTGTATCTCTTTAGCTCCCCTCGCTGGTTTTCCTCTAACGCCCACAACCCCATGGGCAAGAGGTGGTCCATTGGTCTGCCAATGCCGGATCGATATGACCACTCGATCATGTCGGTGATACACCACCACGTATAACCGACGACATTAACTCCGTCAGCTCTGAGATCATCGACCGCCGCGACAGATTGGTTCATCCAATTGACGCGTTCAGCGACGGAGCCGGTGTAACTGGTCTCTGTGAGAAACACAGGTTTTCCGTATCGGCCCGCGAAGTCGCTCAGCACATCCCTGAGTCCATCTACGCCCGCATCGACTCGCGGCCGCAATTCGTTAGGACCGCCGCTGAGGTTGACGCCTGCCTCGAACACTTCGGTCGAATGCTGAGGATAGTAGTTCACCCCGATGACGTCAGGGATGGCCGTGTTCGTTTGTGCCCACTCGAAATCGGCGTCTGTGAAGCCGTTCTCCTGCAAGTAGGGCACAAGAGCGTGATCTGGGGTCACGAGCCCCATTACCAGGTCCTGCACCAAGTAAGCGCGGCGACTTAGGTGTTCATGCACGCCACGGTGTGCCTCGAGGGCGCCGGAGAAGCGGAACGACGCTTCCACGTGAACGAAATCGGCCGCCGCATCCACCTCGGCGATTGACTTCTGGGTACGAACAATCCCACGCGAGACGCCTCGGAGCACCTCGACGAAACCATGATCTCCCGCGAGGTACGGAGGCCATTGCCCGAACTCGCCGCAATACATGATGTTGAGCAAGGGTTCATTGAGCGGCGTGTAGTGCGGAATCCGACCGCAATACCGCTCGGCGACCGCGGCAGCATATTCTGCAACTCGTTTCGGATAATCCGGATTTGCGAACTCATTCTTTAGCCACAGCGGTGTTCCGTAATGGACCAGGTCAGCAACAAGCTCGAGCTGCTTCGCCTCAAAAAGGTCGATGACTCGATCAAGCCAGCTCCAATCCCACTTGCCTGGCTCGGGGTTTACTCGATACCAAGGGATACCCCATCGCACCATCTCAGCGCCAGCCTCAGCGCAGTGCTCCAAGTCCTCCTCCCAAAAGCGGTAGTGCTGCATGAGTTCGTACTCATCGATGGCTCTTTCTCCCGCACGCGTTTGGGGAATGAACGTATCTTCAACCCCAACAGCAAATCGAAGAACACCGTCGTCGAACCATTTCATGCCTTGTCCCGTTTCCATCTCTTGGATTGCGCCTCAACAGGGATCCGCACCCGAGAGGCACTCGGGTGCGGATCCCTGCGTCTCTTCGAAAGACTATTTGGAGATTGATGCCGCTATTTCTTGCTGAGCGGTAGCGAGCAGACTCGCAGGGTCACCTCCAGCGAGCGCTTTCTGCGTCGCAGTGTCAAGTGAGGTCAACACATCGGTGGAGTTGATGACACCAGGCAGCAAAGCCACACCGTTCAGGGACTGATCGGTCAGCGCCGCGACCACCGGGTTCGCTGTAACGTCCGCGGCCGTTACGGTTGTGGTCAGTGGCGGCCAACCAGATCCAAGCGACCATGTCACCATGTTGCTGTGCTTGTAAAACCAAGTGAAGAAAGTCTTCGCGGCCGCAACCTGCTGTGGGCTTGCTTGCGATGTAACGCTGATGTCGACGGCGAGTGCGGAGGCTTTAATGCCGGCTGGACCAGCAGGCAGCGACGCGATCCCGTAGTCGATTCCAGCGGTCTTGGATACCGTGGCCAGCCATGGGCCACCAAGGGTCATCGCGACCTTCCCAGCACTAAATAATTTGTCGGCGTCGGCGCCAGCAAGACCAGTGGGCGAGAAGTGGCCTTTCTTGAGGGCGTTGGACCAGTAGGTAAGCGTGGCCACGTTGGCGTCGGAGTCGACGACCGTCTCCCCGCTAGCCGTTACTACGTCACCGCCGCCGCTCTTGAATAGCGATGGCCACACGCCATTGCCGACGGTTCCGTGGTCCTGGAGCGCAAGCCCGTACTGATCTGGAGTTCCACTGCCGTTGTCTATCGTCAGCGCATCGGCAGCCTTCACCCATTCGTCCCATGTTTTTGGCACGGCCACGCCAGCCGCGCTGAACATGGTCTTGTTGTAGAACATTGACAATGGCGTGAAACTCAGGGGCACACCATACTTCTGGCCTTTCACGACCCCCGTGGCTACGGCCTGCGGATTCAGATCCGAGGCGCCGCTCGCGGGGTCGCTGTACCAGCCGTCGAGGGGTGCCAGCGCTCCTTTCGATGCGTACACAGGAATGTTTTCCACCGGAAGCGCGAGGAGTTCGGGGCCCGTCTTTGAGCTAAGTGCGGGGAGAGCACTGTCGAGAAGAGTCGCCCACGGCTTGGTGGCCGTAGTGATCTCGATGCCGCTCTGTGACGCGTTGAACTGATCGACGAGTTTGTTGAGAACGCCGCCGTCAGCTTCTGTGTAGCCGTGCCAGAACGACAACTCGACCTTGGACCCCGTCGGCGGAGCGGAGCTCGAGCAGCCCGTCAGTGCGAGGGCGAATACGCCGAGTACGGCGGTCGCGAGAATGACTTTCTTCATTGCTGTGACTTCCTCCAAGTTTTCGACTGCACTGTCGGCGCGACGGACGATGTCGTTGTCATCGCGCTTTACAACGTTGTTAGTAAACGTTGTAGTTTTATATCATTGGCCACATCACAGGCTTTGTCAATATTCAGATGCGCAGGCGATTCGACGTTTTAGATATGCGTTAAGGAGCAGAGGGGCAGTCGATGACAGCTACAACTTCGGGGCGGCGTGGCCGCTACCGCCCGACGGGTCAAATCGGTGGCAGAGGGCCGATTCGGGGACAAGCAAAGAAGAATCTGACGATCGTGGGCTTTCTAGCTCCCGCACTTGCGGTTCTCGGCCTCTTCGTGTTCTGGCCGATGTTGTCGGCATTGCGACTTTCGTTCACGGACGCCAGCGGCTTCGGTATTGAGCACTACGTAGGTTTGGACAACTACGCGAAAGTGTTTACGGATCCCCAGATTCTGCGTGCAATGGGGAACACCGTGGTTTACTCGGCGCTATTTACGCCAATTTCGGTAATTGTCGCTCTAGCCCTAGCGCTGGCGCTCAACAGCCGCAACCTTCCCCTCCGGGGGCTATTTCGCGCATGGTTGTTCTTGCCGTTTATCGTGTCACTCGCCGTTGCTTCATTCGCTTGGCAATACCTACTCGACCCGCACGTCGGACTCGTGAACTATTGGCTCCAAACTTTCGGGGTCCGTATCGGCAACGTATTGCAGGACCCGCTGCTGGCCATGCCGACAGTGGTTTTTGTGGCGGTATGGAAGAACTTCGCCTTCTATATGATCGTGTTTTTAGCCGGGCTTCAAGAGATCCCAGGGAGCCTATACGAGGCCGCGAGCATCGACGGCGCGGGGCCTTGGTCGCGTTTCAAAAATGTGACACTTCCTTTGCTGAACAACACAACTGGCTTCGTATTTGTGATTGCGACGATCACTGCGTTGCAAGCATTTGACCAAATATTCGTGCTGACGGGAGGAGGTCCGTACCGAACCACACAAACGGTGGTGATGCAGATATACCAGTCGGGCTTCAAAAACCTTGAGCTCGGATTCGCTTCAGCGCTGTCCTACGTCCTGTTACTCGCAACCCTGATCCTGAGCTTGGTCCAATTCCTCATCACCGCCCATGGCGAAAAAGAGGCCAGCTGATGACGATCTCGATTGGTCCTAAACGCAAGCGACCCCCTCAGCTCAGTCGATGGGTGTTTTTTACGGCGATGCTCATCCTGACGCTGGTGGTGCTGCTGCCAATCATCATCATCGCGCTCACTGCGTTCAAACCCGCGGCAGAGATAAACGCGTTTCCACCGTCTCTAATTCCGTCGACCTGGACGCTGAGCAACTTCATTCGCATCTTCACCGACCTTCCGTTCGGGCGACTGATTGTCAACAGCTTTGTCTTTGCGGGCTCTGTGACGTTGTGCGCACTTGCGTTCGACTCCCTCGCGGCTTACGTCCTCGCTCGGATCGACTTCCGGGGCAGTCGCCTACTCCTCGTGATAATCGTCGCCAGCCTGATGATTCCCTTCCAGGCAACACTGATCCCGACGTACCAAATCGTGTCTAGCTTTGGCTGGATAAACACTTTTTGGGGACTGATAGTCCCGCGGGCGGCCGATGCGTTCGGCATCTTTTTTTTGAGGCAGTTTTTCTTGTCAATTCCACGCGATCTGGACAACGCGGCCCGCATCGACGGGGCATCCGAAGTGCGAATCTTCCGCAGCATCATCCTTCCCAATGCCGTGCCGGCACTCATCACGCTCGGAATTTACACATTCGTCAACAACTGGAACGACCTTCTCTGGCCCCTGGTCTTCACCACGAAGCAGGACATGGGCACAGTCACCTCGGGCCTGACCCTGCTGACGGGCCCAAATGGGATCATCCCCTACGGCGTCATGATGGCTGGCTCACTCATCGCCCTCATCCCATTGGCCGTGATGTTTCTCTTCGTGCAACGTCGATTCATCGAGAGCGTCGCAAGCACCGGCATCAAATAGTCACATCCACGCCGACACACGCAAACATAAATGCACAACCTAAGAAAGGCTGACATGAACAGCGCTCGACTGATATTCGACACTCGGCTTCCGATTGGTCGAGTGAATCGCCGAATTTTCGGCTCCTTCATCGAACACCTCGGAAGGGCGATCTACAACGGGATTTACGAACCAGGGCATCCGACCGCCGATGCTGACGGATTTCGCGAGGACGTGAAAGAGCTTGTGAAAGAGCTTGGTGTCAGCGCGATCCGCTACCCAGGCGGGAACTTCGTTTCAGGGTTTCGGTGGGAAGACAGCGTGGGCCCGAGAGACAAACGCCCAGCCCGGCTCGATCTTGCGTGGCACTCTACTGAATCGAACGAGGTCGGCCTACATGAATTTGCTGGGTGGCTGGATTCAATCGGCAATGAAATGATGCTCGCGGTGAACCTCGGCACACGGGGCACCGAGGAAGCGCTCGAACTGCTCGAGTACAGCAATCTTAACAGCGGTACTGCGCGAGCCCAGCAGCGTGCGGAGAACGGAAGACCGCTGCCCTTCGATGTGCGCATGTGGTGCCTCGGCAATGAAATGGATGGACCCTGGCAGCTGGGCCACCGCTCTGCATTGGACTACGGCAAGCTCGCCTCGCAAACTGCGAAAGCGATGCGTATGTTCGATCCCGCGTTAGAACTTGTCGTCTGTGGCTCGTCAAACCGCCACATGCCGACCTTCGGTGAATGGGAGCGAGTCGTGCTGTCCCAAACATACGAGGATGTTGACTACATCTCGTGCCACGCATATTACGAAGAGAAAGATGGCGACCTCGGAAGCTTCCTCGCTTCAGCTGTAGATATGGACGCCTTTATCGAGTCTGTCGTCGCCACGATCGATCACGTCAAGGCCGCCAAGGGTAGCGACCACGTGGTCAATATCTCCTTCGATGAATGGAACGTCTGGTACAACGAAAGATTCGAGAACGTCGACAAGATTCAAGGAGTAGGCAACTGGCCGACGGCTCCGCGCCTTCTTGAGGACGCGTACACGGTTGCGGATGCCGTCGTGGTGGGCAATCTCTTGATCTCCCTCCTGAGGCATGCCGATAGAGTGACGAGTGCATCGTTGGCTCAACTGGTCAATGTCATCGCGCCGATCATGACCGAGCCGGGCGGAATCGCTTGGCGGCAGACGACCTACTTCCCCTTCGCCATCACATCAGCCCTCGCGTCTGGTGAGGTGATCACCACACGACTGGAATGCGAAACCTACGTCACCGGCGACTATGGTCGTGTGCCCCTACTCGACGCGGTAGCGACACACGACCACATCACTGGACAAACGAGCATCTTCGTAGTCAATCGCTCAGAATCCGCGCCGATCCGGCTCCAATTTGACCTTGACGCTCTGGGGGACGTGGCCGAGGCAACGGCACAGACCCTCTCGCACGACGACGTCTACGCCGTGAACTCTCTCGCGGATCCCGAGAAAGTTCACGTACGGGCAAATGAATCGCTCACCATCAGCGGCCGAGATTGCGTCATTGATCTGCCAGCCGTCTCTTGGACCGCAATTACCATCATGACTCACGCTAGCAAGGCCCGATAGACCCGTTCACAGACGCCGAGCTGGATGATGTTTTGGCGCCGCGCAGCGCACACCGAAAATTCGCCCCGCTGGTCAGAGCCGTTGATTGCCCAAAACGTGCCTCCTCAGCCATCAACCTGCGCGAAGCGGTCAAGGGCGGGTTCGCAGGTTGTCCCCAACATTGATGGGAGGGGTCCATCCCTGAATTAGCGCGACTTCGACCTGCCGAGTTAGTCAAGTCCTTACTAGTGGTTTGGGGGAGGTCCTTCGTTTGAGGCGTTGATCGAGGGTCGACAGGCGAACGCGTACATTCATTGGCATTGATGTTTGACCGAGCCAATATGTGCGGAACTGCCACTCGGAACTCTGCGAGGCGATGAAACATTTCGGGCACGACAGGTATTTTCAGAGGAATGCCACCTAGTGTCTCCAGAGTGGAAAATGCCGATAACAGCACGAGGTCGATAAACGCGAACCATCGAAAGCGGCTGGCTCGATCCCTCGAGCTGACCCGGGACGAGTCGACCGGCGTGGGCGGTAAACAGTGGAGCAGCCGAGTCCTGCACAGAATCGGCGAAGCCAGTGAACACTCAACAGCCGGATTAGTTGCCGCGGGCGCGCTCCTAACCTGGCTCGCGGTCGGGATAGGGATCGGATTTCCTCCCTGGTGGGAAAACGTCCTGTTTATCGCAAGTTCATCCGTGACGGTCGTGATGGTATTTGTACTCCAGCACACTCAAGCACGACAACAGGCGGTAACTCAGCGCAAACTTGATGAGCTACTACGCGCCCATCCCTCAGCCGACGACCGACTAATCGCCTTGGAAGACGCGTCGGACAACGAATTGGCGGCCCTCACAGATCTCAGTCACGCCGACCGAGAACGAGCGCTCGAAACTGGCACACCACCACCGATTACGGACCCTCTGCGATAAGAAAAACGATGTCAACCCGGTGATGCACCCGTGCCTTTCAGCGGGCCTCGAAAACATTTACGAAGTCCAGGCCCGAGACGCCCAGGTTCGGAACCCAAAACTGGGCGACTCTCCGCGCTAGTCAAATCTGGACTTAACCTAGCTGTCAGTTCTCGCGGTCGCCTGCATACTTCTTCATGCTCGCCTGCGCTTTTCTCAGTCCTCGAGTGGGTGGACCAGTTTGCGGGCATTCGGGTGGTTGAATCGCCCTGGGTTTCGTTCTTAGGTTTTTTCTTGGGAAGCAGTCGCTTTCAAGAGTGATTCTGGATCACCGTAATACTCGTGTTCGGCTTGGGTCGGGGTGCGGTAGTCGACTTGGGAGTGGAGGCGTTGGTTGTTCCACCACCACACCCATTCCAGGGTTGCGAGTTCGACTTGTTCGACGGTGCGCCATGGTCCTCGAGCACGGATCAGCTCCGTCTTGTAGAGCGCGTTGAGGGCCTCTGCCATCGCGTTATCGTAAGAATCGCCCACGGTCCCCGTTGAAGGGAGGGCACCGAGTTCCACGATCCGATCCGTGTAGACCAAAGCCATGTAGTTCGAGCCGTGGTCCGAGTGATGGGTCAGACCAGTGAGATCGCCGCCGGCGTCGAAGGCGGCCATGTCCAGCGCTTGCAGCGGCAGAATGTCGGCCTTGAGCGTCGTCGCGACGTTCCAGCCCACGATTCGACGCGAGAACACGTCGGTGACGAATGCGACATATGCGAAGCCCTGCCAGGTGCGCACGTAAGTCACGTCAACGACCCAGAGTTTGCGGGGTGCGTCAGCACGGAAGTGTCGCTGCACGAGGTCCGTGGGCCGCCGCCCGGCAGGATCTGATTTGGTGGTGAACACCCGCTTTGATCGTTGGGCGCCACGCAATCATTGGGATCGCATGAGTCGTCCGGTCTGATCCCGGCCGATTGTCCAGCCCTGCCATTTGAGCAGCCGATGCATTTTCCGAACCCAGTAGACGCCGTAGTTTTCCGCGTGCAGCCGTGCGATTTCAGCACTGACCAGCTGATCCGACAGATTTCTCGCGGACGCTGGGCGGCTCTTCGCAGCCCGGTATCCGCGCGATGACAGAAATCCCACCTCAGCTGCTCGCATGGTGCGACAGACGAGCTCGACCCCGAACCGATCCTTCATCTTGTCGATGAATGCGATCATTTCGACGAGGTTCGGCCGAGCTCGGTTGCGAAAAATACGCTCGCAGAGCGCAGGATCTCGTTCGCTTTCTCCAACTCGGCGATCTGTTTCTTCAACCGTTTGATCTCCATCTGCGCCTCCGACGTTGTCCCCGGCGCAACACCAGTGCTGACGTCGGCGCGCTTTTTCCACAGCCGCAACGTCTCAGGATTCACACCAAGCCGCCCCGCAACATGGGTGGCCGCAGCGAAATCAGACGG
>JAYSPT010000005.1:0-1624 GCA_043721995.1 Salinibacterium sp.
CCCGAACCGGGTTTGGGTTACCGATTTCACTTATGTGCGGGCCTGGGCCGGGTGGGTTTACGTCGCGTTCATCGTCGACGTGTTCGCCCAACGGATCATCGCTTGGCACGCCTCGACAACCAAGGAAACGGACCTGGTCATGATCCCGTTGCGGATGGCGTTATGGGAACGAGGTCGCGAGGGCCACCCCGCTGTCGCCGGGCAGCTGATCCATCACAGCGATGCCGGGTCGCAATATACGTCGATTCGGCTGACCGATCATCTCTCTCTCGAGGAGATCCTGCCCTCGATCGGGTCCGTCGGTGACGCCTACGATAACGCCCTCATGGAGAGCATCAACGGCCTCTACAAGGCCGAGTGCATCCGCACCACGGTCTTCCACGAGGGCCCCTACCGCACAATCATCGACGTTGAATTCGCGACCGCTGGCTGGGTCGACTGGTACAACAACCGACGCCTTCACAGCTCCCGCGGTAACGTTCCACCAGTGGAGTTCGAACAAGCCCACTACGCGACCCTCAACCGAGAGCCGCGCCCCGCATAGGAGCGGCAGAAAACCTGGGGCGCTTCACGGTGTGATCGCGTTCATTGTGGCGAGTTCGAGCATGGAGGCTTCGGAGAAGTAGCGGCGGTCGCCGGCCTCCCATTCGTCGTGTTGCTCGTCGAGGACCGCGCCGGCCAGCCGTAGCAGGGCGGCGGGGTTGGGGAAGACGCCGACGACGTCGGTGCGGCGTTTGATCTCTTTGTTGACGCGCTCGAGTGGGTTTGTGGACCAGATTTGGCGCCAGTGCCGTTGTGGGAAACTGGTGAAGGCGAGCAGGTCGCCGCGGGCATCGCTGAGCATGGCCGCGACCTTCGGGTGCGAACGCTCAAGCATGCGGGCGACCTCGTCGAATTGGGTTGCGACGTGTTCGGCGTCGGGTTGGGCGAAGATCGTTCGGATGATCGAGGCGACCATGTCTTGGGAACCCTTCGGGACCGCGGAGAGCACGTTGCGCATGAAATGCACCCGGCAGCGCTGCCAGGACGATCCTTGGAACACGGTGCTGATCGCCTTCTTCAGACCGCTATGGGCATCGGACATGACGAGGTTCACCCCGTCGAGGCCGCGGGCCTTCAACGAGCGCAGGAACCCGGTCCAGAAGCCCTCGTTCTCGGTGTCGCCGACGTCGAAGCCGAGGACCTCCCGGCGCCCATCAGCTGCAACCCCGACCGCGACGACGACCGCCTGGGAGACGATCCTGTGGTTGACACGGGCTTTGCAGTAGGTGGCGTCGAGGAACACATACGGATAGTCGATCGCGGTCAGGGTGCGGTCGCGGAAGACGGCGATCTGCTCGTCAAGTCCCGCGCAGATGCGCGACACCTCCGACTTGGAGATACCGGTGTCAGCACCGAGGGCCTTGACCAGATCGTCGACTTTGCGGGTGGAGACGCCGTGCAGGTAGGCCTCCATCACGACCGCGTAGAGAGCCTGGTCCACCCGGCGGCGCCGCTCGAGCAGGGCGGGGAAGAACGTGCCCTGACGCAGCTTCGGGATCGACAGCTGCAAATCCCCGGCCGTCGTCGTCAACGTCCGCGGGCGGGAGCCGTTGCGCTGCGCGGTGCGGGCGTCGGAGCGTTC
>JAYSPT010000006.1:0-2817 GCA_043721995.1 Salinibacterium sp.
ATCGTCACGATCGTCGCAGCAGTTAGCCCCGGTGGTGCCGGCGAGGCCAGGGTTACCGCAATCACCCTGTTGAGCGCGGCATCCGTTGCCTCGGTCGCACTGATGCTCACCAACGGCTGGGGTAACCGCACGCTCCTGATTGTGTCTTTTATTGTCGTGGCAAGCGCGACAACCGCACTGTTGCTTCCCTTACAGCCACCGACACGAATCCTCGGCACGCTCGTGCTGGGTTGGGCGCTCGCCTCCTTTATTGGATTCTGGATCAGCGCCGGGGTTCCGCAGGCCGCCCGGCGCATTGCCAGCATCGGTCGTGCCCACCGCGCCGAGCGACAGGCCAGCGAGACCGAAGCGCAGCGCCGACAGGGTGCGCGCCTGCTGCACGATACTGTCCTGGCCACACTCACCCTCCTCGCGCACTCCGGAGTCGGTGTCGCTCCCGCTGCCTTGCGACAGCAAGCAGCTGATGATGCTCGTCTCCTGCGCCAACTCAGGCTCGGAGCGACTCCGATGCCGCAGTCGTCAGGCAGCTACAACCTGGAGAACGTGCAGGAAACAGTCCTCGGCACGACCCTCGAATCAGTCAAGCAGCGTTTCGGCCGAATGGGGCTCGAGGTGAGCTGGCACGGCACGGGCCAGGTATTGCTGCCGACGGATGTGCTCGACGCCTTCCTGCTCGCTCTTGCTGAGTGCCTTGAGAACGTCCGCAGGCACTCGGGAATGACCGAAGCCCACGTGACGATCACCGACGACGAAACGACAGTGCGAGCGATGGTGACTGATGCCGGAGTCGGCTTCCTCCTCGATGATGTCGACTCGGCGCGCCTTGGCTTCAAGGAGTCGGTCGTCGCGCGCCTCAAAGAGGTCGGCGGCAAAGCCCGCCTCTTCTCTTCGCCCGGAGCGGGCACGACAGTCGTACTGGAGGTGCCCAAGTGAGCTACGCGCCACCCGAGGAAAACACGCTCGGCGTTATTGTCGGTGCCGGTAAAAGCGGCTTAGGCGGAAGTGGCACCGAGAAACGGCGCGAATCGGATGCGACGCGCCGCGTCATCCGAGCGGCGACGCCCCGACGCGCAAGTCTCGGAACCGGATTCATCGGGATCGGCGCGGCAATCATCGTCGGCCTGACGGCCATGCACGGATTCGCCTCGTTTTTAAGCCTCTGGAACACCTACCCAAACCAGCTTCCCGCAGTGCTCGCCTGGGCTGTGCTCCTGACGGTCCTGGTGGCGACATTCATCACTGCGCGCGCGATCGGTGAGCGCCTTCCGCACTGGGCGTTCGCAATCTTTCTCTTGGGGACATATACCGCGGTCGGGCTCGACCTGTACGCGGTGTGGCCACTGCACAACATTGGTGCAAACGCCACAGCGGCAATCACGGCCGGGATGGGGCTCATCCTGGTGATCACGGTGCGACGCATCCGCGACATCATCGTCTCGGCTGGGGTTCTCGGTGCGGGGCTTGGCGCTGCCATGGTGATCAACACGCCCCCTGACCCCGATCTGGTTGCGCCCCAGCTCTCCGAACTCGCTTTCGCAGTGCTGCCTGCGTTCTTCGGAATCGTCATGCTCAACGGCTTCAAACGTCTCGTGCAGGTCGAACTGGACCGGGTGCTCGTGCAGAGCACGGTGTCCGCGCCGCGCTTCGCCGTGGGCATGATGGCCTCCGAGGAACTAGCGCGCCTCGACCTTGCGGCGGAGGAACTGCTGGATTCGGTCGCTACAAATAAAATAAAGCTGCCGCTGGATCCCAAGACGGCTTCGGTGGCAGCATCCCTCGCCACGGAACTCCGCCTGCACCTCATCGAAGGTCGGCGGGAGACCTGGCTCTACCACGCGATAACGGAGTCGGATCTGTTAGGCGCCGCGGTGACCCTCACCGACAAAGCGAGCCTCGCGGGGCTGCTCGACCCGCAGCAGCGGGACGGTCTGCTGTCCACGGTGTGGCTGCTCGTCAGCGATACGTCCAAGCGAGCGACCAATCGCACGGTTGCTGTGGTCGTTGGACCCGCTACAGACTCCGTGGCAACGAGAACGGGCCGCAAGATCACGATCCCCATCGTGATCAGCACCACGGGCGTGCCGCGGAATCGCGTCGACCCGGCCACGTGGGAGGCCATCAGGAAGGTGGGGCAGTACAGTGACTCCACTCAGAACGCGAGCCTGAGGGTCGTCATTGAATGCCTGGTCGACAACCCAGCCGATTGAACCACACACCAATGAATAATCAAACGCACAATTACCAGAGGACGCACGTGACCCAGACTCCGCTGAACCAGAACCCCGAGCCCATTCGACTCGCGATCGTTGACGACCACCGGATGCTCCTCGGAGCACTCACGGAGTGGATTCGTAACGCGGCATCCGATATCACAATGGTCGCTGCCGTGCCGACCTGGTCAGAACTCATCAGCCACCCTGAGTTTCCGGTCGATGTCGTGTTGCTCGACCTCGACCTCAAAGACAACATCCCAATCTCACTGAAGATCAATACACTCAAGACGACCGGTGTAAAAGTCGTGCTCATGAGCACGTACTCCGAACCGAACGTCGTGCGCGAGGCGCTCGGCGCCGGGGCGCTCGGCTACCTCGTCAAGAGCGAGGATGCCGGAATGATCGTCGAGGCGATCCGCGCTGCAGCGAAGGGCGAATCTTTTGTCTCGGCCGAACTGGACCTCGCGCTGAGCCGAGGCGAGGTCGGTGGCTCCCCGAAGCTCAGCGCGCAGGAGCGCCGCGTGATGGCACTCTACGGCGGCGGCGAGCCAGTGAAGGCGGTCGCATTCCATCTCAGCATCTCCGAAGAGACCGCGAAGAGCTA
>JAYSPT010000007.1:0-57926 GCA_043721995.1 Salinibacterium sp.
CGGCCTTCCGCAACGGACTCGGCCAGGTTGGCGAAGATCACGGTGATCCAGAGCCAGATCGCGATGCCCGCGGTGAACGTGGGGGCGACATCCTTTGTCCCTATGAACGGGCCGGCAATCGCCAGCACCGTCGTGAGGGCGGCACCGATCTCGACAATGAACATGACGGGATTGCGCCACATCAGCCGTGGGTCGAGCTTGCGGAATGCGCCGGGCAGCGCAGTGACGAGCTGCCCGAGTGAGAACGCGCCCGAGGGTTTGACCGGCGCTTCGGCGGTAGGTGCGGTGAGAGTGGACATGGTTACTTGAGCCCTTCCGCCAGGGGACCTAGCGCGAGTACGGGGAAATAGGTGAGTGCCGACACAAGCAGGATCGTTCCGATAAGGAGGCCAACGAACTGTGGGCGATGGGTGGGCAGGGTTCCCGCAGTGACGGGCACCTTGTCCTGAGCGGCGAGGGATCCTGCCAGCGCGAGCACAAAGACGATCGGCAGGAACCTACCCAGCAGCATCACAACTCCCAGGGACGTATTGAACCAGAGGGTGTTGGCAGTGAGGCCTGCGAACGCCGACCCGTTGTTGTTCGCAGCCGACGTGAACGCGTAGAGCACTTCTGTGAAACCGTGAAGGCCCGGGTTGAAGATCGAGGTCGACACGACATCCGCTCGCACGGCGGGAATCGCGAAGCTCAGCGCTGTGCCGGCCAGTACGAGGGTGGGGGTGGTGAGGATGTACAGACTCGCAAGTTTGATCTCCCTCGCACCGAGCTTCTTGCCGAGGTACTCGGGGGTGCGGCCCACCATGAGGCCAGCGATGAAGACTCCGATGATCGCGATAACGAGGATGCCGTAGATTCCGGCCCCCACGCCACCCGGAGCGACCTCACCCAGCATCATATTCACGAGGGTTACGCCACCCCCCAGTGCCGTGTAGCTGTCGTGCATCGAGTTCACCGCACCGGTCGAGGTGAGGGTGGTACCGGTGGCGAAGATCGTCGAGCCGAGAATGCCGAAGCGGTCCTCTTTGCCCTCCATCGCTCCGCCGGCGAGCTGGGTGGCTGTTCCAGCCCCGGCCAGTTCGGCCCACGTCATGAGAGACAGCGAGACCGTGAAGAGAATAGCCATCGTTGCCGCAATCGCATTGCCCTGTCGCAGGTCACCAACCATGCGGCCGAAGGTGCGCGGCAGGCTGAACGGGATAATCAGGAACAGCAGAACCTCGAAGAGGTTTGTCCACGCTGTCGGGTTCTCGAATGGATGCGCCGAGTTTGCGTTGAAGAAGCCACCACCATTAGTGCCGAGTAGTTTGATCGCCTCTTGGGAGGCCACCGGGCCGCCCGGTACCACCGCCGTCGCTCCCGTGAGGGTCGTCACATCCTGGAAGCCGTTGACGTTCTGGATGACGCCACCCGCAATGAGCACCACCGCGCCGATGACCGACAACGGCAGAAGGATGCGCACGGTACCCCTGGTGAGGTCGACCCAAAAGTTGCCGATGGTTCCGTTGAGCCGGTACGCAAACCCTCGCACGAGGGCAATCGCGACCGCGATGCCCACGGCCGCCGAAAGGAAGTTCTGCACCGCAAGACCGACGAGTTGCACCGTGTATCCCAGGGTCACCTCTGGCGAATAGGACTGCCAGTTCGTGTTGGTCACAAAGGAGATCGCGGTGTTGAAGGCCAGCGGTTCACTGGTAGCGGGCAGGCCCAACGAGTAGGGGAGCACAACCTGGATCCTCTGGAGCGCGTAAACCAGCAGGATGCCGAGCGCCGAGAAGGCTAATACCGCTCTGAGGTAGGCCATCCAGCTCTGTCCGGATTTTGAATCGACGCCGATGAGTCGGTAGAAGCCGCGCTCGATCCGAAAGTCGCGGGTGGAGGTGTACACGGTCGCCATATAGTCGCCGAGAGGGCGATAGAGCAGCACGAGTACGAGTGCGAGGGTCGCGAACTGAGCGAGGAACAGCCAGAACGTGGGGTTCATCAGAATTTCTCCGGCTTCACTAGCGCGAAGAGCAGGTAACCGATCACGGCGAGGGCGAGAATGCCGGAGACGACTTCAAAGACGATCACAGTCGCTCCACCCCTCTCGCGACAAGCGCAACCAGGCCGATGAGGGCAAGGATGCCGAGGACAAAAACGACATCGAGCACGGGAACTCCACTTCGATTGTGAGGCGGCTAACACCACCAAATCGAAGTCGACACCCGCCGGGTGTCCGGAAAGAAGATCCTCACGGAATCTTTACGCGCGGGGGACGAACGGCTACGCAATCCCTACGGCTGCGCGATCCCTGTCGCTGCGCAATCCCTGTGGCTGCGATGGAAGACACCCGAATATCGCTCTCAGTTCCGAAGAGCGATCGCCTCGCTCGTCCAACGGGCGTATAAGCTCCACGGATCCTCTACGCCCTGGCGCAGCGATTCGACATGGCGTTGCAACGGCGTTGTCAAGCGAAACCACTCGGACCCTTCGAACCGGTTGGCCGCGAACTGTTGGTGTCGCTGCTGCTCGAGAACGCGCGTGCCGCGCTCGAAGGCCATGACCTCCTCATGCCAGATCGCGCTAAAGCGCTGCCTCGGATTGCCGGTCGTACCGATCTTCATGCGGTCGCCGTTGCGCAGGTAATACACGACATCAACCCGCGGCGGGGGGAGTTCCCCGTCCGGTGACTCGCCGACCCGCCATTCGCAGATCGCGCAGATCCAGCCCGTCAGGTAATGCACTCCGACCCGTGAGCCGCAGAGCAGGCAGACAGAGGGCAGCAGGTCGGTGACTCCGTCGGTTCGCGCTGCCCAGTCGGCAGCTACCGCGAGATGGCGCTCGCACAGGGGAACCGGCGCATCTGCTTCAACAGCGTGTGCACACCCGGCTAACGCGCACGGCGAAACTCCCATGGGAGCATGATCGCCCAGACCTGCGACTTTGCGGCACTACTCCGCGAACGCGGTACTGGGCAGGTCACGCTCGTCGTCGCTGAGCGCTTTCACAATGCGCGCAACGACAAAGTCGGGATCAAGCCCGGGGCCGAACGCCGGAGGCGTGCCGGCGATCGGATGCCGCGAAAGTGACGTTTCGGTGTGACCGGGCCGCGCATCCAGGATACGGATGCCAGATCGTCGAAGTTCACGGCTGGCCGCAACGGTGAACGCGGCGAGGGCCGATTTGGACGCCGAATATGCGGCCAGTCCGGCAGTGGGTACTTCGGATACGATCCCGCTGAGCGTGACGATGAATGGATGCCCGCCAGCCCGTGAGGATTCCGCGAGTAGTGGAGTCGCCTCCCGAATAATCCGGATCGGGCCGAGTGCATTCACGTCGAAGAGTTCATTCAGCGCTGCGTCAGTCACGGTGTCAGCGGTTCCGAACGCGACCACCCCCGCGGCGATCACGACGCCATCCAGTCGACCATGCTCTGCATGGATGGCCGCGAAAGTTCGACTCGGCATCGCGACGTCGCGCAGGTCGTACCCCGTGGATCGGCTGGCCTCCAGGACTGTCGCGCCAGCAGCAGCGAGGGCAGTCGAAAAACGGGAGCCGAGGCCGCCGGATGCACCGAGTACAAGGATGATGGCACCATTTAGATCGCTCACCATTCCAGCCTAAGACGTGTGACCCGGTGGCTCCGCTCGCGACGATGGCGGAACTCGCTCCTTCGGTCGATCTCTGACCACGGACAGCTAGCTACGTGTCTCCCGTATACGTACGAGTTTTGTCGGTATTTTGGGTTGATGAGTTCGAAATTGCCTTCTCGTTTCCGGGTGCCCGCTGATGACGAGTGGGCTCGTTTGGAATTGCTGTTACCGCCGAACTCGGCGCGTCGAGGTCATCCGTTCGGTGACAACAGGCGGGTGGTGGAAGGAATCATCTACCGGTATCGGACCGAGGTCGCGTGGGGTGATTTGCCACGTACCTTGGACCGATGACGATTCGACACGGCATCGAATGCTGGGTAGTTGCTTCTTCTGCATGTGGCACCAATGGCAGCTGAACCTCTTGGCTTCTAGCACCCAATAAAACAGGAGGCATCGAAGGCAACGAAGGGGCCGGTGAGGCTTGTCTCAGAGAAGTCTGGTTGCCCGCCCCAAACTGCCGAGATTCGTGACCGTGACGTCAGCTCGCCCGCATCGTCGAGCGCAGCCGATCGGTCTAGTTCAGTGAGTCCGAATGCTCGTAGGCAATGAGGGACGCATCGTTGACAACCTCGACCAATTAGTGTTAGTTGTAGTTAACATGAATTGATGGCGCGGCTACCTGTTGCCTCTTCGATCGATCATCGGGCCATTTCCAATCTGTCATCTAGTAAGAGGAGCATCACCGTGCGATATCCCTTCACGCGCATCGTCGCAACCGCGGTTCTCGGTCTGGTCGGCAGCCTGCTGCTCGCCGGATGTAGCAGCACGCCCTCTGATCCAACTACCCCCGCCCCTGGCACAGCACCCTCAAGTAGATCAACGTCTGCTGCTTCGCCGTCCGGTGGCAGCAGCGCCGTCAGCGCATGCAGGCTGGTGTCCGTTTCAGACGTCACGACCGCGATGGGCGAGCCGATGACCCAGCTCGGCGACGACGGCGCCGATTGCATCTACGCCGCTACAGCAGACCAAAGCAATCAATTACTTGTTCATGAGTTCCTCGACCAGACCAACATGAACAACCTAATCCAACAGCTCGAGTCCAGTAGCGAACACGTCGACGGGCTCGGCGACGACGCCTTCTGGAACGGACATATCGACACGATGTTCGTACGAACAGGTGCCCGTGGTTTCACCATCACATCGACGAGCCTCGGCGCGAAAACGCCGACCGACCCGGACGCGGCCAAACCCGCGATGGTGAACCTCGCCACGACCGCACTCTCAAACTTCTGATCATGGCGAAGGTGACTAAGGGGCTGCCCTGAGCGTGCTTACTCGATGGCCAACCGATCGCTGGCAGCTACCAGGACGCAGGAGGGCATCGTGCGAGCCACGGTGGAACTTGCAACGGAGAAGCTCACGATCGAGATCGTGCTTGCCGAGATCGCGGGTCGCGCCGGGGTGACGGCACAGACAATTTTTCGCCACCTCGGCAGCAGCGATCGCCTGTTCGACGCTGCGGTGACGTTCGTGAACGCCGAGGTTGTCACTGAACGCGCCGCGCCGGTCGGCGATGTTGCCGAGGCGGAGCGGGTGATCGTCGATCACCACGAGACCCGAGGCGATTGGGTGGTAGCTCTTCTGGGCCAGGAAGCATCCAACGAATGCATTCCTGGCATCTGGATGCGGCAGCTAGGGCGTGTCTTGCATGTACGTAGGAGTTTTGTTGGGATTTTGGGTTGATGAGTTCGAAATTGCTTTCTTGTTTCCGTGTGCTGACTGATGACGACTGGGCTCGTTTGGAATTGCTGTTGCCGTCGAACTCGGGGCGTCGAGGTCATCCGTTCGGTGACAACAGGCGGGTGGTGGAAGGGATCATCTACCGGTTTCGGACCGAGGTCGCGTGGCGTGATTTGCCACGTTCGGAGTTTGGGCCGTGTCAAACAGTTTGGAAACTTCACCGCCGTTGTGCCGGGGATGGGACCTGGGATCGTGCCCTGCAGCTGCTGCTCACAGAAGCGGACGCGGTGGGTGCGATCGATTGGGACGTCAGTGCGGATGCGACGATCGCTCGCGCACATCAGCATGCGACGAACGCGACCCGCCCTGACCAGGACTCAGGGGGCTGTGTCGAATTACAAGAATCTGCCGTTCACGCAGGTTGAGCCTGCCGGTCATGGGATCGGGCGATCGCGCGGCGGGTGGATGACGAAGATCCACCACGGTGGCGGCAGGCCATGGACCCGCCCAAATGCAGTCCCGGCCGACAAGCGCTACTCCAATGGCGTGATCCGCCGCAGTTTCCCACCTGCATCACTTGGATCCGCGTAGAGGCGACATGCCCTAGTCGGATGCCTGGGCAAGCCGGCCGCGGTAGCGTGTTGGAATGAACACCGTCGAGAAAGCCCAAGCGCTCCGCGCGCTCTATCAAGCGCCCGAAATCGTTCGTGTCGTGAATGTGTGGGACGCAATTTCCACCAGAGTGGTCGCCGACCTTCCCGAAACGAAAGCCATTGCCACGGCCGGGCACTCGATCGCGGCGAGTCATGGCTACGCGGATGGCGGAATGCCACTACAAGTGGCACTCGATGCCATCGAGGTCATTGTCAAGGCAACAGAACTTCCCGTGACCGCAGATCTCGATGATGGCTACGAGGAACCTGGCGAGAGCATCCGACGCGCGATCTCAATAGGCACCGTCGGCGCGAACGTCGAAGACAGGCTGAAGCCGTTCGACGAGTCCGTCGCGATCATGCGGTCGATCCTCACCGCGGCCGAAGCAGAAGGTGTGCCCTTCCAGCTCAACGCGCGCACCGACGCCATCGTTCGCGGAACCGGCCCACTGGATGATCGGCTCACCGAATCCATCAAGCGCGGTAAGGCGTTCCTCGACGAGGGCGCTGCGCTCGTCTTCATCCCCGGACTCATCGACCGGGAATCGGTGCAGCGAGTGGTCGCCGCTCTCGGGCGGAACACGATCAGCATCATCGGCCTCCCTGGGGCATTGACCGCGGCTGAGTACGAGGAGCTTGGCGTGGCGCGTATTTCCTATGGTCCGCTGCCGCAGCGAGCCAGTTTGCTCGCGTTGCAGAACCTGGCGAAAGACCTTTACGGATCGGGCGTCATCCCCACGGACCTGCCTGCGCTCAACTAAGTGCCGCACTCTGTGGCAGGCCACCCCGCGTCGCTGGAACCCGTGGCCGCAACCGCGGAGGTGTCCACCCACGGTCGGCGTTTTGCCGCGTGAACCGCATCACCACAATGACGATCGCCGCAGTCACGGACGAGGAGCGGTCGGTGCTCTGGGAAAAAAGAAAGGATCCCGGCCTTCTGGGCAGAGTATCCCTCCTTCTGTAGCGAGGGCGGGACTCGAACCCGCGACACCACGATTATGAGCCGTGTGCTCTAACCACCTGAGCTACCCCGCCGGGTGCAACCTGGTGAAGGGCTGCGAGAGCCCCCTGTGGGAATCGGACCCACTACCTCTTCCTTACCAAGGAAGTGCTCTACCAATGAGCTAAGGGGGCGTGGCGCGAGGAGGACGCTCCTTTTGGCACCGTAAGAGACTAGCAGCGCCCCAACGGGATGCCCAACATGTGACGGGCGCACCAGCCGCGGTCACGAAATGCAAGCGCTTGCAGCGTACCCGTTTTGCCGTATCGTTGGCGCATGACTCTCGAGAGTGCGCCTGAATCGACTGTGCCTGATGCTGCCATGAAGCCAATGACGCTGGCGACCGCCACCGGGTCGGAGTGGTGGCGAACCGCAGTCATTTACCAGATCTACCCGCGGTCGTTCGCTGACTCAGACGGCAACGGTGTCGGCGATCTCCCCGGCATCACGGGCCGCCTGTCCGAACTCGCTGCGCTCGGAGTCGACGCGGTGTGGCTCTCGCCGTTCTTCCGCTCGCCGCAGAAGGATGCTGGATACGACGTATCCGACTACTGCGATGTCGACCCGCTTTTCGGTACCCTCGCAGACTTCGATGCGCTGCTCACAAAAGCCCACAGCCTCGGTCTTCGCGTAATCGTCGACATGGTGCCCAACCACACCTCCGACCAGCACGAGTGGTTCAAGGTCGCGCTGGCCGCCGCCGAGGGCTCACCAGAGCGCGACCGGTATATGTTCCGCGACGGAAAAGGCCCGAACGGCGACATCATGCCCAACAACTGGGAGTCGGTGTTTGGGGGCCCGATGTGGCACCGCGTCACGCGCCCCGACGGTACCCCCGGCCAGTGGTACCTGCACATCTTTGACGTGTCACAACCCGATCTCAACTGGGAAAACCCTTGGGTGCGCGACCAATTCCACAGTATTCTGCGCTTCTGGCTCGACCGCGGCGTCGACGGATTCAGAGTGGATGTTGCGCACGGCATGATCAAGGAAGCTGGCCTGCCCGACTACACGGCCCCCGACGCAGGCGCAAGCATGGGTGGCAATGCCACCGACCTGGTCCCGGCAATCCAGGACATCGAGCCGCAGACCGAGCCGCCCTACTGGGGTCAGCCAGGTGTGCACGAGATCTGGCGGGGATGGCACGACGTGCTCGCACAGTACGAGGGCGACCGCGTGCTGTGCGCAGAAGCGTGGGTCGATCCCCTGCAGAAGATGGCTTTGTGGGTTCGACCGGACGAGATGAGCCAGGCCTTCAACTTCGATTTCATGTTCACCGAATGGAACGCGCCGTCGCTGCGGAAGGTCATCAAGCGTTCGATCTCCGCGTTCTCCGAAGTGGGCGCACCCAGCACCTGGGTGCTGTCGAACCACGACGTGGTTCGGCACGCCACGCGACTTGCCCTGAAGGAGGGCGACTCGCCCCAGGGCTCAGGAATCGGCCCCCTCACGAAGGGCAAGCCCGACGCCGCACTCGGGCTTCGCCGGGCGAGGGCCGCAACATCCGTCATGCTGGCGCTTCCCGGCAGTTCGTATATATATCAGGGTGAAGAACTCGGCCTGCCCGAAGACATCGAATTGCCCGATTCGGCCCGACAGGATCCAACGTTCTTCCGCACTCACGGTGAAAAGTACGGTCGTGACGGATGCCGCGTACCAATCCCCTGGGAAGCAGACAAGCCGGCCTACGGCTTCAACTCGACGGGTAAGAGCTGGTTGCCGCAGCCGACGGACTGGGCGCCATATGCCCGTGACTCGCAAGTGGGTGTACCCGGCAGTATCCTCGAGCTCTACCGGAGCGCCCTGCGCCTGCGCCGCGCGCACAACCTGGGCGCGGGTTCGGTGAACTGGGTTGGCGGCTACGACAAGAGTGTTCTCGCGTTCACCAACGGCCACGTGACCGTGATCTGCAATACGGGCAAGGTAGCTGTTGAGCTGCCGGTGGGCGAGATCCTGCTCTCCAGCGAGGAGATCACCGGTGGTGCACTGCCAACAGACACGACGGTCTGGCTTCGTAGCTAGTCGACGGCGTTGGCGGTGAGCCAGGCGAACGGATCAACCGGGACTCCATCAAGGTGAAGTTCGAAATGCAGGTGGGCACCGACCGCTTCACCCGTCTCGCCGACTAGTCCGATGAAGTCGCCCACCTTAAGGGTGTCTCCAACTTTCAGCGGGCTTGAGCCGGTGAGCATGTGCGCGTAGAGGCTGTCAACGTGCGGCCCGGGAATACCCGGGTGGCTAAGGATTACGTGGTTTCCATACCCATAGTCGTCATCACCGTGCTCGGTGACGATACCGTCGGCGATCGCGTAGATCGGTGTACCGGTGCCGGGCGTGAAGTCAACGCCCTTGTGGAAGGTTGAGCAACCGAGACAGGGAGCCACCCGAACTCCCCAGCCATCCGAGATCGGCACGGCATAGGGGAACGGCCAGCGGATTGCTCCGGTGGTTGCCACGAATGAGTAGCTGCGGTTTCCGTACTGGACGCGCAGTAGTTGGGCAAACGAAATGATGGTGAAGCTGTCGCGGGCGGTCGGCGCAGCCGTTGCATTGGCTGCGACATCCACGCTCTGCAGGCCGGTGAGGTCTCGTGCGGCGCTCGACGGCGGCGGGCTCGCACTGCTGAAGAATGCATTGGCTGGCACCGACATACCCACGAGCAGGACCGCGGCGAAAATCATGGCGCCGAGCGAGAGCAGTTTTGGGGTGCTTCGGACGGCTGGATGCTGGCGCGGTGACTTTTGCACGGCGCCATTCACCCTGCGAGTCTTTGGACCCTGCGACTTCGCTTGGGCCTGCGACTTCGGTTGGGCCTGCGACTTCGGCTGTGCCTGCGGTTTCGCTGGGCGCAGCATCGCGATGCCGGGCTTGTGGGCTTCGCGTTCGCGCGCCTCGCGCCGGGTTAGGGGTGCCTGCTCGGTCACCGGCTGCCGTTCCCAGAGCCCACCGTGCTCGCGATCATGCATTGCACGCAGGAAAGCATTGGACACTCCTTGACAACGCCCTACGACAGGACCGGGCGCGTTCTTCGGTGTTTCGGGACTACTGACGGATCCGCTCAGGTAACGGATTCATAAACATTATCCCCTTGCGTGGCATGACCGCCACCCGAAGGCGATTTCGGGGGAATCCGGTTGCAGCCTGTGAATAATTACGGAGTGAGCCGCGCAAGTGTGGCTTCGAGGCGCCGCGCCACGTCTGGCTCGGCGGCCAAGATGAAGTCGCTGCTCGGCGCAGCATCCCCGTATCCCTTCACGGTGGCACCGGCCTCACGGGCGATCAAAGCGCCTGCCGCATGGTCCCACGGGCTCAGCGTGCGCTCGAAAAAGGCATCGAGGCGACCGGACGCGACGAAGCAGAGATCGAGCGATGCGGTGCCCTGGCGCCGGATGTCCCGTACCAGTGGTAGAAGTTGCGCCACGAGTCGACCCTGCACCCCACGCGTCTGCGAGTCGTACGCAAAACCGGTGGCTACGAGGGCCTGCGACAGCTCAACACTCGCATTGACGTGGATCGCGCGTTCCCCGAGAAATGCTCCCCCGCCAGCGCTCGCTGTGAATACCTCTCCCGACGCGGGGTTCACCACACACCCGGCGAGTGCACGCCAGGTCAACGGGTCGGGGTCGCCCTCGACCACGGCGATGCTCACTGCATAGTGCGGGATGCCGTACAGAAAGTTGACTGTGCCATCGATCGGGTCAACGATCCACGTGAGGCCACTGGAGCCGCCCTCGGCTCCGCTCTCTTCACCGTAGAAGCCGTCGTTTGGTCTTGCGTCGGCGAGGGCCGAACGGATAAGTGTCTCGGTTTCACGGTCGGCCTCGGTGACGATGTCCACCGATGATGACTTGGATGCCGCGACCGAGACACCCTCCGACCTGCGCTGGGCGGCGAGCGCACCGGCGCTGAGTGCGACAGCCCGGGCAATCGCAAGAAGGTCGGCGTATTTCTGCGGTTCTGTTGCCATGGGGCAAGCGTATGGGGTCTCTCTGGCGGGCTGCTGGTCGCGGGCGGGGCGATCAGCTTGTATTCTTATGCAGCGCGTTCGGCCAGGTGATTACATGTGGTCGAAGGCGCCCCGGCAAGTTACCCAAGCGGCCAAAGGGAGCTGACTGTAAATCAGCCGTTTTCAACTTCACAGGTTCGAATCCTGTACTTGCCACTGAAAACACGGAAGAAATTCGGGCGTGGAGTCGAACCCGTCGGATAGTGATCATGCCTGCACCAAGCACGAGCAGGAGTACACCTGAGCCGGTCCCGGCCGGCCCAGGACCCGTCGAACCGGTTGAAGCCAGCGAAGGCGCAACGGCGGGAGCTGCTGCATTGATCGCAAGGACGAGTCCGTTGTAGTCGCCCCACCCAGTGTCGGCACGGAAGGTGCCCGTTCCGCCGGCTCCACCGTCGGCGTAGAAACTGCCGTTGCTCGAGTCCTGGAGCATTGCGGCGGAATCAACATCCGTCCCTGTGGTCGGCGCGTCCTTCGCCAGGCTCACGTTGAGCGAATTGTACGGACCGGCAGTACCGATCGGCTGAGCGCCGTAGCTCTGTGTGTTGTATGCGACCGCGACAATGATCTCGTCGGGAAGAACCGGGACGGTCGTACTGAAGTCGAAGACCACATTGAAAGCCAAGCCGTTGTGACAGGTATCGGTATCCGGATTGAACCACTGGGAGGCGCCCTCGCCACAGTTTGCCGGGTCCGCCGACGGTCGGAACGGCACATCCACATTCTGCGTGAGCGTTGTAACCAGCGGGCCGGGCACCGGGAGCGGGCCCGAGTTATCGACCCGATAAATGTTAAGGGTGATGGGGTGGCTGAAGGTGGATAACGGAGTCGTCACGCACGGTTTACCGGTTGCTGTCCACGTACTTCCGGACAGCGTGTAGTCACTCTGGCAGGCCCAATCATTGAGGCCTACCGTGACGTTCTGGAGGGTGCGGTCCGTTCCGCCGAGCTTGATGTCGTCGCCGAACTCACTCGTCGACCTCGCCTGATATCCGACACTGACAAAGGACGGGGGTACACCGCCGGGATCGAGTCGTAGGCGGTTACGGTATCTGCCCGAGCTGACGTGGATGCAGGCGCCTGAGTCGCGAGCACGGCCGCAGTCAGCGCCAGACATGAAACAACAACAAAGTGGAATCGCGCGTGTACAACGAACATTTCGGGTACTTCCGATCGGGTATCTTCGCACATGCTCGCAACGGCGGAAGACTGCAGGGGTCATGTCAGACGTGTCGACGGTTGGGTGCAACCCTCGTGAGCACTATGGCCCCTCGCCAATCGGACGAGGTTGGCCGGACCAGGTAGACCGTGACGTTGGTGGGCTGCAACTCGAGGGGACCTCCCGGTGGGTCGCAGAGCTCCGGCAAATCCGTGCGGCAAGCCCTCACTAGTGGTTACCCCGGTAGTATCGGCTCGACCAGGGAGGTCGCCGCCATGCCGGGAATCAATGAGGTCGCGCAGCTCGCGGGCGTATCCACCGCGACCGTGTCCCGCGCGCTCAGTGGCAATGGGCATGTCTCCGACGCGACGCGGGAGCGCGTACATGCCGCTGCGCTGAAGCTCGAATACGTAGTGTCGTCGAATGCGTCGAGCCTTGCTACTGGTCGAACGAAGAACGTGGGCGTGGTTATCCCGTTCCTCAACCGCTGGTTCTACGGCGCGGTACTTGAGGGTGCCGAGAGCGCGCTGCTCAGCCATGGGTACGACCTGACCCTCTACAACCTGGGCGGTGGCGGCGAAGAGCGTCGCAGCGTGTTCGAGCACTTCCTCCTTCGCAAGCGAGTGGATGCCGTAATCGCGATCGCACTCGAACTGACCGAGAGCGAGGTCGGCCGCCTGCATGACATCAACAAGCCGATAGTGGGTGTCGGTGGAAGCATCCAGGGCGTGCGCACCATCAGCATCGACGACCCTGGAGTGGCCCGCCTCGCAACCGAGCACCTCATCTCGCTCAACCACACAGCCATCGCACACATCGGCGGCAACAGCGCTTCTGAAATGGATTTCCACGTACCGGCCCAGCGCCGCGGTGGGTACGAGGCCGCGCTCATCGACGCCGGCATTCCGGTGGATCGGGACCTGTTTCAGGCCGCCGACTTCACGTTGCAGGGCGGGTACGCGGCCGCGAAGCAGTTGTTCGGCAACCCCCGGAAGCGGCCAACTGCCGTGTTCGCGGCATCCGACGAAATGGCGATTGGCACGATCCTGGCCGCCCGAGACCTCGGTTTGCAGGTGCCCGACGACATCTCTGTCATCGGCGTCGACGACCACGAACTCGCCGAGTTCTTCGGGCTGTCGACAATTGCGCAGTTCCCCGCGCTGCAGGGACGGATGGCCGTAGATATCCTCATGGACCAGCTAAACCCTGGCCACCGGGTGGGTGGCGCCAACACTCCGCTACCGTTCGAGTTGATCGTGCGCTCGAGCACGTCGCGCCCAAGGCCCTAGCGGGCTGGGGAAACAGCGGGCCCAGGAAACAGCACTGCTCTCACTGACCCAGATCAATATCGTTGGCCAATGAGGCAGCTACTCCTTCGCGTTGATGACGGGCTCCACACCCGCCTGCGAGAACGGGCAACGGCAGTCGGGGACGTGCGGCGAGGTCACCGCGACGCTTGTGGGCGCGGTCCGCACATCCCGCGGAGACGGAGCCGCACTTCTCTGGGTTTCGTCACGATCTGAGCCCTCGAAGTAACATTGGCTCATGGCAGATTCCACATTCGACATCGTCAGCAAGGTCGACAAGATGGAGGCGGATAACGCCGTCAACCAGGCGCAGAAAGAGATCCTCACCCGCTACGACTTCAAGGGCGTCGGAGCCTCCGTCGAATGGAGTGGCGAGAAGCTGCTGCTCAAAGCCAGCGCCGAGGAGCGGGTGAAAGCCGTGCTGGAGGTGCTTGAGCAGAAGTTCATCAAGCGCGGCATCTCCCTGCGCAGCCTCGACACCGGTGAGCCGTACCCGAGCGGTAAAGAGTTCCGTATTGAGGTGAACCTCAAGAACGGCATCTCGTCTGAGGATGCGAAAAAGGTTGCCAAGATCATCCGTGACGAGGCCCCGAAGAGCATCAAGAGCCAGATTCAGGGCGACGAATTGCGGGTGTCCTCGAAGAGCCGTGATGACCTTCAGGCGACGATGGCACTGCTCAAGGGCAAGGACCTCGAGGTCGATCTCCAGTTCGTTAATTTCCGATGACGCGTCGCGGCTCGTGATCGGGCGTCGCGAGGTTGCGCTGCGACTCGACATTCCCATCGAGATGGCGCAGCGGCACGGTATCCCACCAAAGCTCACGGAGAAGGAGTTCGCTGAGATTGAGGCGAATCCACCGTCCTGGCTCCTGCAGTCGCGCGCGAACCGCACCGGGAAGTCCGTCTGGGTGCAGCTCGCGTGCGATGTGTGCGGGTACACGGAAGCTACCCGGCCAAAAAAATGGTGGCCGGCGTTCACCTATCTGACCTGCAACTTCCACGACCTCAACGACCTGCCGGAGCCAGCAGTTGGCCGCTATCGCGAAGAGATCGACGGAATCGGCAGGCGTTTCATCGGCATTCTCGATTCGAAGTGATGCGAACCGGCTCTCGCTAGACTGCGACGGTGCAGGCAACGAGCAACGATGGCTGGACTAGCGTCGCGATAGCAGTTGTACTCTTCCTCATCGACGCCATCGTGCGTGTGCTCTCGATCATCTACGTTCCACGCAACCGGCGGCCGCAGACCGCGACTGCATGGTTGCTGGCGATCTTTTTCATCCCCTATCTGGGCATCCTGCTGTTCCTCCTCGTCGGCAACGCGAAGCTCCCGAAGAAGCGGCGGGCGAAGCAGACCGAGATCAACGAATACATCATCGAAACCACCGACGGTATCGAAGAGGTCAAGCACGATAAGGGCTGGCCGGAATGGCTCGATCCGATCATCGAACTGAACCGCGAGCTCGGGGCGATGCCACTCGTCGGCGGCAACGACGGCGTGCTGTTTCCAGACTACGAGAAGTCGCTGCAAGCGATGACGGATGCCGTGTATGCCGCCACACGCTATGTGCACGTCGAGTTCTATATTCTCGCCCTCGATCACACGACCGCGCCCTTTTTTGACGCCCTCGAGGATGCCGTCACCCGCGGTCTTGATGTGCGCGTACTCATCGACCACATTGCATCCATTCGCTCGGTCGGGCATCGAAAGACAGTGAGGAAGCTTGACCAAATCGGGGCGAAGTGGCACTACATGCTGCCGATCAACCCGTTCAAGGGCCAGTGGCAACGGCCCGACCTGCGCAACCATCGCAAGCTGCTGGTTCTTGATGGCAAGATCGCATTCACTGGTTCCCAGAACTTCATTGACTCGAGCTACAACAAGCGCGGCAACATCAAGCGCGGCCTGCACTGGAAAGACCTGATGGTGCGCTTCGAAGGCCCCATCGTGGCGGGCGTGAATGCGCTCTTCGTTACCGACTGGTATAGCGAGACAGACGAGTTGCTGTTGCGCGAGACCGAGGGGGTGCCGCGGCCGATCCGAGTCGATCCGCTCGATGCGCAGGTTGTGCCCAGCGGTCCCGGGTTCGACGGCGAGAACAATCTTCGGCTGTTCAACTCGCTGCTCTACGCGGCTCGGGAGCAGGTGATCATCACGAGCCCGTACTTCGTTCCCGACGGATCAATGCTCTACGCCATCACTACCGCGGCCCAGAGCGGCCTGGATGTGCAGCTCTTCGTTTCGGAGGTCGGCGACCAAGTGGTGGTTTACCATGCGCAGCGAAGCTACTACGAGGAACTATTGCGTGCGGGAGTGCAGATCTGGCTCTATCGTGCGCCCACCGTGTTGCACGCGAAATTCTTTACCATTGACGGCGAGGTCGCCGTCGTTGGGTCGAGCAACATGGACATGCGCTCCTTCACACTCGATCTCGAAATCTCGGTGATGGTGCGCGGTAAGAGTTTCATCAACGACCTGCACGAGCTCCAGGAGCAGTACCGCGCGGTGAGTCGGCAACTCACTCTTGACGAGTGGATGTCGCGGTCTCGGTTTTCCGCGACGCTCGACAACGTCGCCCGCCTGGCCGCAGCACTGCAGTAGTCCGACCTGCGGCGCGACGTCGGTTCGTGAGACAGCAAATGCAGGAGATTTCTGCTTCCGATTGGCGGTAGCCCGGCGGGCCATCACCCAGAAATCCCCTGCATTTGGTCTGTGCGCCGCGGTAGCGGCGATTTCACTACGCGATCGCGCGTGCCTCTTCCCTCGGCAATTCCTTGGTGGCAAACTCGGCGTCGTCATCGTAGGACTTGAGCTTGGCCACCGAGTAGATGATCAACCCGTAGACGGCCTTCGCGACGATGTCAGCAACTGAGTACCCGACCTGCTTAGCCACCCACGCGTCAGAACCCGCGATGTTCAGGAGCGGCAGGAGATAGGCGATGGGGTATACGCCCCAGGCGAGCAGCAGAAGGAAACGCAGGCGCGAAAGCGTTCCGCGTACTGAAGCCGGCTGCTTTTCGAGGGACTTGCTGAGCTGAACGAACAGCACGAAGAGGATATAGGCAAACGGGATGGTCGACAGCAGGCCGAAGACTCCACGAACGGTGTTGTTCCCACTGATCTCTCCGGGGTAGCCGAGGGCGATCATCAGTGCTGCAGCTGGGAGCAGCTGAAGCAGCAGGCGGTTCTGCACCGAGCGCGCGAGCGCGAGGATCGCGACCAGCTCGAAAAGCAGCAGTGGAACGGTGAGCAGCCAGTCCACATAGCGGTAGCCCTCGTTGAATCCCACGCCGACGGCTTGCCTGTAAACTCCGGTCCCGCCGACCGCATCCGTGACAAATGCGGCCTTGAACGAGTCGAAGATTCGGAAATAGTGGTAGGCGGCAATGCCACACACGATGATTGCGACGGTGACCGCTTGTCGATAGCGAGGCAGTATTCGCGGCATTGCGATTAGAAGGAAGATGGCCGTGAACAGCTGCGACGCGATCACGAGCGAAAGGAAATTGTAGACGGTATTGAACTGACCCGACGTTAGGGTATCCGGGATCATTTAGTCCTCCATTTGTAGTGGAACAAGAAACTCACAGCGTAAGTGACCTAATCTCTTACTTACTAGTCCACCTTACTATCTCGTGCCGTCAAGCGGGCTAAAGTCGAAACATTCGGCCCGAAGGGAGGCACCAATGGACGACCAGCAGGGCAAACACGCACTGATAGGATTTCCCGCCGCGGCCATCCGATTTGTGCAAGCGCTCGAGCGCAATCGTGAGGCAATCGGTCACAAACATGGCCTGTCACCAACAGACCTGCGGGCGCTGTTTCACATTGGTGAGGTGGTGAGCCTGACGCCCAAGCAGCTCGCATTCCACATGGAGATGACGACAGGTGCAATTACTGCGATCGCCACTCGGCTTTTCAACGCAGGCTTAGTGCAGCGGGTTGACCACCCGAACGACCGGCGCAGCCTCTACCTTGAACTTTCCGGTCAAGGTCACGAATTGATGGTCGAGATCCATCGGGATTTCGAGAACATGATTGCCGCGGCAACCGACTCGCTCTCTGCTGACGAAGTGGCGGCGTTCGAATCTGCCCTGGAGACAGTTGCCGACGAGGTGTTCAGCCGCATGTCGCTTTAGGGCGCGAGTGGGTTAGAAATCTCGAGCATCTCGTCGCGGGGCACAACCTTGATGCGGGTGCGGCCGACAGCCTCGCCGAGCGCGAGTTCATGCGAGTCAAGATTGTGCCACCCATCGAGGTTCGTGAAGTTGACGTTTCGGCTGTTGAGCAACTCAATTACCGACTCCTCGTCGGGATGCTCCGGGCTCCACCAGTTGACTTGGTCTTTGATGAGGCCCTTGATCGTCTCCATCGCGTCACTCTTCGTGTGCCCGATGAGCCCCACCGGTCCCCGCTTGATCCACCCTGTCGCGTACACGCCGTGCACCGGCTCATCGTCGTCATCGAGCACCTGGCCCTCGCGGTTGGGAATCACCCCACGTCGCTCATCGAACGGGATGCCGTCCAGTGGCGACCCGAAGTACCCGACCGCGCGGTAGATCGCCTGCACGTCGACCTCGCGAATCTCGCCGGTACCTTCGACGCCGCCAGCGCCGTCGGGCCGGGTGCGTTCGTACCGGAACCCGGTGACGTGACCGCGCTCGTCGCCGAGCACCTCCAGCGGGTTGGCAAAAAAGTGCAGGTGGAGCCGACGCGAGGCCGAACCCGGCGTGCGCGAACGCCACTGCGCGAAGACACGGTCAATCACGAGCACTTGCTTGTTCGTCTCGATCGCGAGCTTGGACGCTTCGTCATAGTCGAAATCTTCCTCGGCGACCACCATGTCAACGTCGTTCAAATCCCCCAGCTCTCGCAGCTCGAGGGGAGTGAACTTGACCTGCATGGGTCCGCGTCGGCCGAACACATGTACGTCGGTGACGGGCGAGGCGGTCAGGCCGTCGTATACATTTGCCGGGATCTCTGTGGGGAGCAGATCGTCTGGATGCTTTGCGAGGATGCGGGCAACATCCAGTGCAACGTTGCCGTTGCCAATCACTGCAACCGACGATGCGGTCAGCGGCCACTCGCGCGGGAAGTCGGGATGTCCGTCGTACCAGCTCACGAAATCGGCGGCACCGTAGGAACCCTCGAGGTCGATTCCGGGGATGTTCAGCGAGGCATCCCGAATCGCCCCCGTCGAGAAGATGACTGCGTTGTAGTGCCGCTTGAGATCGGCGAGCATGATGTCTCGACCGAAGTAGACATTGCCAAAGAGGCGGATCTGTCCGGTGTCGAGGACGTCTTTCAGCGCGGTGATAATTCCCTTGATGCGCGGATGGTCGGGGGCAACGCCGTAACGCACGAGACCGTACGGGGCGGGCAGCTGTTCGAAGAGATCGATCGACACGTCAAAGTGCTTGTCGGCTTTGAGCAGGATATCTGCCGCATAGATGCCGGCCGGTCCGGCTCCGACAATGGCCAGGCGCAACTTGGTCATGGGTGTTTCTCTTTCGGTGGGCTGGGAGGTTCGTGATCGAGCGCGACCCTCACAGGGCAGGCCCACCATTCTGTCAGTTCGAGCGCACGTTGGTTCGAACAGCGGTCAGTTCGAGCGTTCGACGATCGACTCGGCGAAGCGGGTGAGGGCTTTCTTCACCGGACCCTTCGGAAGCGGAACCAGAGCATCGACCGCGTCTCGTGACCAGCGATGCGCTTCATCGAGGGTCTGGGCCGTCACCGGATGCGCGCGCAGCTCGGCAATCGCCGAGGTCAGGTCGGCCTCGTCCGCATCACCGTAGAAGGCGGAAGTGACGTCGCGCTCGATCCGGTGCAACAGTTCGTCGGCGTCACTGTCGGTCTGCGCGAGTCGACGCAGGTAGAGCAGAGGCAGTGTGGCGACACCGGCGCGCAGGTCGGTACCCGGCTCTTTTCCGGTCTCATCGAACTCACCTGCGAGGTCAATCACGTCGTCGATCAGCTGGAATGCGACCCCGATTCGCTCACCGAACAATTCCACCGGGCGCTGGTACTCGGTGGGCGCATTGGAAAAAATCACGCCGACCTGAGCCGCCGCGGAGATCAAAGAACCGGTCTTGTCCCGAAGCACGCTGATGTAGTGCTCGATCGGATCTTCGCCCTCACGAGGGCCAATGGTCTCGTGCAGCTGGCCGAGGCACAGGCGCTCGAAGGTCTCGGCCTGCAGGGTAAGCGCGCGTCCGCCAAGCTGGGCTCCGAGCTTGCTCGCCCGCGCAAACAGCAGGTCACCGGTCAGAATCGCGACCGAGTTGCCCCATACATTCTGTGCGCTCGGAACCCCTCGACGCATCTGCGCCTCGTCCATGACATCGTCGTGGTACAGCGACGCGAGGTGCGTGATCTCGACGGCCTGGGCCGCTGTTATGACGTCGGGGTTGTTGCCCTCGCCGAGTTGCGCGGTGAGCAGGGTGAGCACCGGGCGCACGCGCTTGCCGCCGGCATCGAGCAGGTATCGACCCGTGACATCCGCAATCTCGTCTGCGAATACCATCTGGCTCAGCAAGCCCGCCTCGACCAGCTCAAGACCCTGCTCGATTGCGTTGACAAACTTCCGCTCGTCGCTCGACGCGAAGAGCTTCTCGCCAAGGCCGAGCGATGAGCTCAGGGTGTTGCTTCGCCGACCGTGCGGAGCCACGGAGCTCATGCGCCCGCCTCCGGTGGAGCACCCTTCGAAGGAGCCTTGGGCGTCCGGTGCACCGGAATAGGGCCAGTCACTGCGCTCTTGCGCTTAGCGACGGATGCCAGCACCTGGGCATCGATCGGCTTGCGCCCGCGATGCATTGCCACGATGCCCGCCGTGAGATTGCGATAGGCGACGCGGATGAAGCCGGTGCCGCGAATCCACTGGCTGAGTTCGCCCTGGTCCGGCCAGCCCTTGATCGACTCGGCCAGGTAGCTGTAGGCCGCCGGGTTCGAGCTGATTCGATCGACGACGAGGGGCATGACATGGGTGAGGTAGGTGAAGTAGCTGGCGCGGAGCAGGGCGATCGGAGGCCTCGAGAACTCGCACACAACGACACGGCCGCCCGGCTTCAGAACCCGATACATCTCCCCGAGCGCGGCCTTGGGATTGTTGACGTTGCGCAATCCGAAACTGATCGCGACGGCGTCGAACTCGTTGTCGCCGAAAGGCAGCTTCTGAGCATCGCCCTGAATAAACTCGGTCGACTTGTGCTTCTTGCGCCCCTCTTCGACCATCCCGGCAGAGAAATCCAGCGCGATGACCCGGGCGCCGTTTTTTTGGAGCGCGGCAGATGATGTGCCCGTGCCCGCAGCCACATCGAGGATTCGCTCGCCCGGTTGCGGATCAACCGCGCGAACCATGGCCGCACGCCAGAATGCCGCGTTACCGGCAGAGAGAACCGTGTTCGTGCGGTCGTAATGCTTCGCGACATCATCGAACATTCCAGCGACCTCATCCGGTCGCTTCTCCATGTCCGCTTTACTCACGTACTAAGTCTATTGATTGTGTCCACTGGTCGGGTTCGGAGCCGCGGGGCATTGGGATTGCCGAGATAGGCTGTTTGAGTGGACGTTCGAACCACGGCCACGGCCGACCCGGGTCCGCTCGTGGGGCTAGTCTCGCCCGAGCATCCGCTCGCATTCATTCGCGGTGGTGAGGGAATCGTCGGGTTCGGCGAAGCCTTGCGCTTGGCTTTCAGCGGGCCGACCCGCTTCACGGATGCCGCTGCCGCGTGGCGCTCGCTCGTCGCCTCAGCGAACGTTGTCGACGAGGTCGGGATGCCCGGTTCCGGACTCACCGCCTTCGGCAGCTTTGCGTATTCGCCTCGTTCCGCGAGCACGAGTGTGCTGGTCGTGCCCCGGGTCGTGGTCGGCCGCCGTGACGGGCAATGCTGGATAACCCGTATCGACGAAGCCGAGTTGCCCGTCGCGTTATTGAACGCCCCGCCGTCGACCCGGTCGCCCTCCGCGGAATCGTCGCGAGGTTGCGACGTGCGCTTCTCCCCAGGGCATATGTCGCTGCAGGCATATGCAGCCGCGGTCGCTCGCGCCATCTTGCAAATTCGAACTGGAGACCTGCGCAAAGTGGTGATCGCGCGCGACCTTGTGGGCGCCCTGCCGCCCCACGCGGACCTCCGGGTGCCGTTGGCAAACCTCGCGAGGGCCTACCCGGACACCTTCACGTTCGCGGTCGAGGGCTTGCTCGGCTCTAGCCCCGAAACGCTCGTGCGGGTCTCGGGGAGTACGGTGACCGCCCGGGTTCTCGCCGGGAGCGCCGCCCGCGGAAGTGATGCAGGACTCGCGGATGCGCCCCGTGACGCCGCCGCGCGTAAGGAATTTTCCACATCGGCCAAGGACCTCGCCGAGCACTCGTTCGCGATCGCCAGCGTCATGGACGCTCTGGCTCCGCGCACGACCGGTCTCGGCACGAGCGAGCCGTTTCCGCTCGCGCTCCCAAACCTGTTCCACCTCGCTAGTGACGTGACGGGCACGCTCACGGACGACGCCAGCGCACTGGACCTCTTGGCCGTTCTGCACCCGACGGCCGCCGTCGCGGGATCGCCGACCGAGGCTGCCATCGCCTTCATCGACAGCGTTGAGCCCTTCGATCGCGGGCGATACGCCGGACCGGTTGGCTGGGTCAACGGCAACGGTGACGGTGAGTGGGCGGTCGCGCTGCGGTGCGCGCAGGTCAGCGGGCCGGAGGTGCGCGCGTTCGCTGGCGCCGGAATCGTCGCCGACTCAGATCCCGCACGTGAGCTCGCTGAAACCGCGCTCAAGTTCTCCCCTATCACGCGCGCGTTCGGCCGATGAGACTTAGCCCGCGACACTTTGGCCCGCGAAACCTCGGCACCGCCAGGTCTCGGGCCGACTAGGTCGCGGCGAGCCTGACCTTCTCGGACGCAACGTCGTACGACACCGCTGGCCACTGCGGGTTGATCGTGCGCAGCGCGTCGATCAGCAATTTCTGTACGGCCCACCGGGCGTACGCCTTGCGGTTCGCGGGCACGACGTACCAGGGCGCCTCAGGGGTGGAGGTATGGGTGAGAGCAATCTGGTACGCCTCTTGGTATGCCCGCCAATGCATCCGTTCGTCGACATCTCCCGGGTTGTATTTCCACTGCTTGTCAACCCGATCAAGCCTGGCCTCCAGCCGTGCCTTCTGCTCGTCAGCACTGATGTGCAGCATCACCTTGAGGATTGCGGTCCCGGATGCGACGACCTCCTTCTCGAAATCAACGATCTGGCCGTAACGAGCTTCAATTACATCCGGCGGCGCGTACTGGTGAACGCGCTGGATCAGAACATCCTCATAGTGCGATCGATCGAACACGCCGATCTGGCCCGCGACCGGGAGCCGGTTGCGGATGCGCCAGAGGAAGTCGTGCTGTTTCTCCTCAGCGCTGGGCGCCTTGAATGCATGGAGGTTCACACCCTGCGGGTCTACCGCGCCGACGACGTGCCGGATGATGCCACCCTTGCCTGCGGTATCCATGGCCTGGAGCACAAGAAGAACGCTGCGCCCACCGCCGTCCCTGGCGTCAGCATAGAGCCGCTCCTGTAGGTCGCCCAGCTCGGCAGCGTTGGCAGCGAGTTGCCGCGCTGCATTTTTCTTCTTCTCAAGCCCGGGCGTGCTCGAGGTGTCGACCGCGGACAACTCGAAGTCGGCGTTAACGGGAGCAAGTTCATCCATGGCGCAACGCTATGCCCGCGGGCGTTCCCGCAGCTACCGAGCCTCATCTATCGCGGCAGCGGTACCTCGATGATGACCGGCACAACGGATGCTGTCAGCGCCTGATCGAGCTGGCCGCGGGTATCGACGCGCAGGTACTCCCAGCCGTACGCGTCGGCGAGCTTGCCTACCGAAGCCTGCTGCGGCGTGAGCAGCACACGGTCATACGACGGCCCTCCATGCTGCCCGACCTCGAGTCCGTCGAAGATCGTGCCCCCACCGTCGTTGCCTACTATGACCTGGATGCGCGGCCTCGGTTCACGCACTCCGAACAGCAGGGCGCCGACATCGTGAAAGAACGCGAGGTCACCCATGAGAGCCCTGGTTGTGCCGCGAGCGCCACCGGTGTTGTCCGCTTGGCTGGCCAGCGCAATGCCGAGCGCGGTCGAGATCGTGCCGTCGATGCCAGCAAGCCCCCGGTTGGCGTGCACCGGAATCTTCTTGCCGGTCACGAACTTATCGGTTTCGCGGATGAGCCGGGATGCTCCGAGCACTAGTCGATCGTGCGGCCACGTCGCGCGCCAGACCGCCTCCACGAGAGAGCGCCGAGTAACCGCAGCGCGAACGGCAGCCAATTCTGCGCGTGCGTGCGCTCCGGCATCCGCCTCGATGTCCGGTCCCGTCTCCTCGCTCTCGACCAGAGCGCGACTGGCATTCACCCAACGTGCCAGCCAGGTGCGATCCCGAGGTTCGCCGGTCACGGCGACGGCATCCGCGAAGACATCCACGCGGTGGCCCGGGTTGTAGTCGTCGGCCGACAAGCCGCGCACCACGATTGACTGCACCCCGTCGCGTTGGATGAGCGCTGGTACCTCGCGACTGAGCGTCGGATGTCCGAAAACGATTACCCGGGATACGCGGTCGCCGAAGTTGGCGGTATTCAGGAGCTCTCGATAGGCGACCACGAGGTTTGGCCCGAAGTGTGCGCCGCTCGCTACCTCTGCGATGAGGGGGGCGCCCAACTGATGCGCAACTTCCTCGGCGCGCGCCCCCGCCCCGGTACCCGCGACCACAATCGTGCCAGGCTCCTGGACCAGCTCGAGGGGGGCAGCAACTCGCGCGGTCGCCGTGGCCGGCGGTATTTCGACCACCGAGACCGCCAGCACCGGCGCAATTTCCGCCGGCACATATGTGAAGGGAGAAGACAGTGGCTCGGCAAACGAGAGATTCAGGTGCACCGGCGAGGACGCTGCGGATGCGTCTGCGAATGCGGTGCGAGCCAGCTGCGCCGCGGCATCCGTCTCACCCGGCGCGCCGATCGGAGGCGGAACATCCCACGAAGAGTGCACGGCGGTGCCGAAAATGCCGGGCTGCTCGGTCGTCTGGTTGGAACCGACTCCGCGCAGGGCTTCCGGACGATCGGCGCTGATCACAATCAAGGGAACGCCGGAATGGTGCGCCTCGAGCACAGCGGGGTGCAGGTTCGCAACCGCGGTGCCCGATGTGGTGAGCACGATCACGGGGATGCCGGTTTCGACTGCGAGGCCGAGCGCCAAGAAGCCACCCACCCGCTCATCGATACGCACCCGGAGGCGAACGAGGCCGAGTCGTTCGAATTCTGCAGCGACCAGCGCGAGCGCCTGCGATCTCGAACCCGGGCCGAGCACTACATCGCGAACCCCGAGGCGCACGAACTCCTCGAGCAGGGCGATCGAGAATGTCGTGGCCGGGGACTCAGTCCTTGGGGGGGTCATCGTCGAGCTCGGCGAGCTCCTGTTCGAGACGACGGATGCGCTCATCCTGTTCTTCGTCGCGGCGGAGGTTCTTCAGGAAAGCGAGGTCGTCGTCGGGCGCGACCGTGCGGCGCTGTTGACTGCGTCGTTCACGACCGACGAAGAACCACAGCAACGCACCCACGAAGGGCACGATGACGATTACGAGGATCCAGAGGAATTTAGGGAAGGCACGAACGCGGGCGCGCTCGATCAGGATGACGTCGATGAGGGAGAAGATATCCAGCACGACCGCAGCCACCAGGAAGATCAACAACCGTCCCATACATCGAGTCTAGGCTCGCATTCTGTGGAACGTCCCCGAGGCGATCTTGCCAGCTGTGGTGCAGGGGGGCGGCCTAAACTTGACCCGTGAAACCCTGGGTCAAGTACACACTCGTGCGGGTCGGAATCTTTGCGATTGCGCTCGTGGTGCTGGCCCTGTTGGGTGTGCAGCTCTGGATCGCGGCGGTCATCGCGGCGGTCATCGGCCTCTGTGTGGCGTACATCTTCTTCGGCAAATTGCGCAATGCCATGGCTCTGGAGATCGTGAACCGTCGCGCCGCGCCGCCAAAAGATGCGGATGCCGCGGCCGAGGACTCCGCGGCGGACACCCCCAACTGACCCGGGAAACCCCGCTAGTCCGAGTCAAAACAGTTGTTCCGGGCCGAAACGACGGCCCGGAATGCTCGAATCGAGCCGTGTGAGGCAGCGCAGGCTAAAACGCGATAGCCCAGCCGAGCGCAAGTCCGTAGACGAGCGAGGTGAGCGAGGCGAGCCTGAGCGCGATTATGAGTTCCGGTGGGGTCTTCGCGCTCAGCGTGATGCCCACCGCGGGAAGGGCCAGAAGCAGTGCGAAGTACACCAGGTACGCGTTTTGGTAAAAAATCACGAAAAACGCGAGAATCACGAATGGCAGCAGCATGAGCACCGTGAAAACGATTCGCGATGCGCGGTCGCCCATCAGTACGGCCAGCGTGCGCTTGCCCGCGAGTTTGTCCTGTGCAATGTCCCGAATGTTGTTGACCATGAGCACAGCGCACGCAAAAAACCCCACGGCCACGCCAGCCAGCCAGCTCTCCAGATTCACCCTGCCGGCGATCACGTAGGTGGTGCCAGCCGTCGCAACGATTCCGAAGAATACAAAGACGAACACTTCACCGAGGCCGAAATACCCGTACGGACGCTTGCCGCCGGTGTAAAAATACGCCGCGAGGATCGCAACTGCGCCGACCGCGATGAGCCACCACAGCTGCGTTCGGTAAATAATTACCAGCCCCGCGAGCGCAGCGAGGGCGAAGAAAACCAGCGCCACGATGAGCACAGTGCGCGGCTTAGCGGCCCCGGACGCCGTGAGGCGGCGGGGTCCGACTCGGTACCGGTCTGTGCCGCGGATGCCATCGGAGTAGTCGTTGGCGAAGTTGACACCGATCTGCAGGAACAGGGCGACCGCCAGACAGAGGAGCGCGCGCATCCAGTGCCACCAAGGGCCATCGCCGGCCCGATAGGTGAACACATACGCCGAGGCAGCACCCAGCGCGACCGGTGCGATGGAGAGGGGAAGGGTCTGCAGGCGCGCTGCACCAATCCAGTCACCGGGGGTCGCTCTATGCACCGGGGCCACACCTGGGGGGCGGCCCCCGGGGCGTCCGCTGGGCTTCCCCTTCGCTGCAGGCGGGGTCACCCGGTTCTGATCAAATCTCTGCTGTCTCGGCGATGCCACGGAGGCAGTCTAGCCAAGCGCGAGCGCAGCGAGGCTGAGACGGTCGGGCTTGCCGGAGGCGAGCATCGGCAGCACGTCGATCAGAAGGATGCGCGACGGGGCCGCTGCGGGCCCAAGCACGGCGGCCACGGCTGCCCGCAGCTCATCCAGTGGCATCCCCACCGTGCTGATCACGACGGGTGTCTCTCCCCATTCGGGATGCGGCGACGCCACCACCACGGCATGCACAAGTCCGGGCAGCGCGCGAACCGCAAGCTCCACCTCGGCGATCGAGACCTTCACTCCCCCGGAGATGATCTGGTCATCGAGCCGTCCCGAAACCCTCAGTACGCCATCGACTAACTCTCCCGCGTCATCGGTGCGGTACCACCGCTTGCCGTCGTGCTCGCGAAATGAAAAGGCATTGCGCCGCACGTCGTCGAGGTAGCCCTCGGCAAGCACATCACCGGTGAGTTCGACGCGACCGTTGACAATACGTGCCTCGGTGTTGCCGATGGGTACGCCATCCCAGACGCATCCGCCACAGGTTTCACTCGATCCATAGGTACGAGTGACGTTCAATCCCAATTCGAGCGCTCGGGCTATCAACTCGACCGGTGCGGCTTGACCCCCGATGAGGATGCGATCAAAGCGCCGTACGGTCTCGAGGGCGCTGTCATCGTCGACCAGGCGCGCCAGTTGCGTGGGCACCAGGGAGGTGTACCGAGTTGCGGCATTCATTCGGTTGGCTGCCTCGCAGAATGCCTCGACCGTGAATGGTCCGGGCCCTATCACCACGAAACCGGTGGCGGATGCTCGCGCCCGGGCCACGACGTTCAGCCCCGCAATATACGTCAGCGGTAATGCCAGCAACCACTGCCCGGGCGCGCCGAGTATGCCCTGCGCGGCGGCCGCGCTGGCCAGAATGGCATCGGAACTGAGTGCGACCCGCTTCGGCCGACCGGTCGACCCGCTCGTTTCGACGACGAGCGCCACTCGCTGGGCGACCTCAGCCGGGATACCTCCCGGGGTGGCGAGTGAAGGCATGATCGCGGGGCCGTCTCCGCTGAGCGCGTCACGCAGCGCAACGTCGACTGCTGCAGGATCGGACGCATCGACGACCTGGAGTGGGCGAGTCATGGAACCAGCCTATGGCGAGGTCGTCAGCCGGTTTGGAGCCGGCCAGCGAACAGCAGCAACCAGAGGAGGAGCACAGGGTTGGCGAAGAGCCCGAGAATCACACCGGCGATTGCTAGTCGGCGTCCGCGTGTGAACAGGATCGCAACCGCGCCGATGATGACAGCCCATGCCGAGAATCCGATCGCAATGACCCCGACGATCGAGCCGGCGACAAAGGAGCCCGCGGTGGAGATGATGATCGCAACGACAAGCAGGATGGCCGCGACTACGGCCAAGCCGAGCGAAATCCACCCCATTCTGCGACTTCTGCGTTTGGGGGCTCCAGAGGCGGGCGGGGGTGCTGGCTGGGGCTGAACCTCGCTGTCGATGAACATCGGCACTACCTTGAAACGGTCATCAGTCGATGAGTCGACGGTCTCAGCGTCCACCGTCTCCGGCTCCACCTTCGCCGGTTCGGAGTCGTTGCTCCTCTTGTGTGCCACGAAGTCACCATACTTGAGACCATGCGCCCCACTGTTGAGGAACTAATCACGGGGGCACGCGTAGTGGCCCTGCCGCTGGTATCGAAGTTTCGCGGGATCACAGTGCGCGAGGCGCTCGTCGTCGAGGGGCCCAACGGGTGGACGGAATTCTCGCCGTTCACGGAGTACGGCGACAGCGAAGCATCCACTTGGCTGGCCGCCGCCATCGATTTCGGATGGGGCGACGCTCACCCGCTGCTGCGCACGTCGATTCGCGTCAATGCGACGCTGCCTGCGGTAGCCGCCGACAAGGTCGCCGGCGTGCTGTCGCTTTTCCCGGGATGCCGCACGGTCAAGGTGAAGGTTGCCGAGCCGGGGCAGTCGCTCGCTGATGAAGTCGCCCGGGTCGCGGCCGTGCGGTCTTTTCTCGGCGCAGAGGGGCGCATCCGGCTCGACGCGAACGGCGGGTGGAACGTCGATGAGGCCGAGCACGCCATCCACACTCTCGCCGCGTACGACCTCGAGTATGTCGAGCAGCCGTGTGCGAGCGTTGACGAGCTTGCCCAGGTGCGCAAACGCGTGAAGTACATGGGAATTCCCGTGGCGGCGGATGAGAGTGTGCGCAAGGCCACCGATCCGCTGGCTGTAGCACGAGCCGGGGCTGCGGACCTCTTGGTGATCAAGGCCCAGCCGCTGGGGGGAATCACCGCGGCGCTTCGCATCGTTCAGGATGCCGGGCTGCCCGTCGTCATCTCCAGCGCGCTCGACACCTCTATCGGAATCGCGATGGGGCTGCACCTCGCAGCCGCCGTCCCGGCTCTCGATCTCGACTGCGGACTGGGCACGGCGGCTCTCCTCGCGGCTGACGTGACCGAGCATCCGCTGATCCCGTCCGACGGACGGCTCGACGTGGCGCGGGTGATCCCCGCGGAGCGACTGCTGGCGGCTCACGCCGCATCCGCCGAGCGGCGCGACTGGTGGCTCGCGAGACTACGCCGTTGCTACGAACTGCTGCAGTAGCCCGCCCGCGCTCCCGCGAGATGAAGTAGTTCGCTGGGCCCCGACCCGCGCGACCCGCGACTCACAGGCCGCTGTACGCGTGCAAGCCCTTGAAGAATATGTTCACGATGGTGAAATTGAACACGACAGCGCTGAAGCCAATGATCGCGAGCACTGCCGAGCGGGAGCCGCGCCATCCGCGGGTCGCACGGGCGTGGATGTAGCCGGCAAAGATCGTCCAGATGATGAAGGTCCAGACCTCCTTGGTATCCCAGCCCCAGTAGCGACCCCAGGCGTGGAATGCCCAGACTGCGCCAGCGATCAGCGTGAACGTCCAGAAGACGAAGCCAACCACGACCACCCGATACGCGAGATTTTCGAGCTTGTCGGCGTCGGGCAGGGTGTCGAGGAAGCGCAAGCCGACGGCTTTGCCAGCCGCACGACGCGTCTGCAAAAGCTGTACTACCGAAAGGGCAGCGCCGACTGCGAAGAATGCGGTACCCAGGCTCGCTACGAAGACGTGGATGACCAGCCAGTACGACTGAAGTGCCGGCGGCAGCGGAACGACGGCCACGTAGAAGTTGGTGGTCGCGATTCCGAGGCCCAGCAGCACGAAGCCTGTGACGAATGCGCCGAGAAAGCGGAGGTCTTGCCAGAACTGCAGCGCGAGAAATACACCCACGATGATTGCGGTGGCGGTGAGCGAGAACTCGAACAGGTTCGCCCACGGAACACGACCGGCCGCTATTCCGCGGAGGATCGTGCCCGTCACGTGCAGCACCCAGCCCAGAAGGGTGAGGGTCATCGCAACCCGCAGGTAGCGCGGCCCGCGCACCTGGCCGACGGTCGAGACAGGCGTTTCGATCCGCTCCAGCAGATCGGTGGTTCCCGCCGAACGGGATGCTCGCACGTCAACAGTGACCACTGCGGCCGGCACGGCACCGGATCGTCGCGCGAGGTCAATGGTGAACATGATGAAGGCAACCAGATAGATCGCCATCGCAGAGTAGATGGCGATGATGGAGTACGACGCAAGTGTTTCAGTCACGCTTTTATTTTACTTCCCAGTTGATCGGCATGCTTCTCAGCGAACTCAGCCACAGCGGCATTCAATCCGGGGTCGTCGCCACGAGCGAGTCCCGCGTACTCCAGCGTGCCTCCCGGCACGAACTTTACCCAGAGACGCCGCCGCGGGATGAACAGGCTCGTGACCAACCCCGCAACAACCAGCACGGCGAACAGCAACACCCACCCGGAGGAGGGGTCGTGATGCACGTCGAGTGAGGCAAACCGTGGAATTGACGCCAGTTCTATGCTGCCCAGCCCATTCGGCAGCTGAGCGGTTTCGCCAACGTGCAGTTTGAGTGTCGGGGCGGCGGCTTTGCGGCCAGCGATCTCGGTCAGCTTGTCGGTGTTCAGAGCGTAGGCGTTGGTGCCCACCCCGTTGTCGAGCCCGAGGTCCCCCGCGAACACTTCCAGGGTGAGCGTGGGGTTGAGCAGGTCTGGATAGTTGGATGCGATTGCTCCAGAGCCGAGGGTGATAGCCGTGGGGTAAAGAAAACCGCGCATCCCGAGCTGCTGGCCGAGGCCATCCGGAATCTTTATGATGCCCAGGCTCGTGAGGTTCGCGTCCTGCGGAAGGAATGCTGTCGGCTGATTGAACACGATGTTGCCGCTCGCATCTCGCACGATCACGACAGGCGCGTAGCCGTTGCCGAGCAGGTAGACCTCGGTGCCGCCGATGCTCAACGGCGAGTTGACCTTGATGACGTTCTTCTGCGAATCCTGACCCCGCGAGGTGCTGGTCACATTCGCCGTGTAGTCGATCGGCTGGCCCAGCGCGGCCACGTTGCTCTGCTCGTAGACCGGTTTGAAGCTGTTGAGCGCGATCGTGTACGGATCCAGCTGAGAGTCGGAGAAGAAGCGTCCAGGGTTGAAGCTGTCGTAGCTGGCCAGTGAATTCGTGAAGGCGAACCCCTCGACGACCACGCGCTGGCCGGTGTAGCCAAATCCACCGCCGATTGCGACCGTGATCAGCACACCGATGAGCGCGATGTGAAACACGAGATTTCCGGTTTCGCGAAGGTAGCCTCGCTCGGCGCTCACGGAATCCGGCTCGCCATCGGAAATCGACGCATACGGCTGCGTGCGATATCCCAGCCGTTTCAGCAGCCCCGTCGCGGTCGTGATTGCGGTTGCGGCATCCGCGTCGGTCGGCTGCGACGTGAAGCCCTCGAGTCGCTCTAACCGCGCCGGCGTTTTCGGCGGCCGTGCCCGTAGCGCATCGAAATGATGCTTGGTACGAGGGATGACGCAGCCGATTAGCGAGATGAACAGGAGCAGGTAGATGGCCGAGAACCACACCGAGTAGTACGTGGTGAACACCCCGAGCTTATCGAGGATCGGGGCGATGGTCGGGTTGTTGGCCTTGTACTGGATGACGCCGTTCGGATCTGAGCTCACCTGTGGCACGAGTGATCCGGGGATCGCGGCGAGTGCGAGCAGCAGTAGCAGCAGCAGCGCCGTGCGCATGCTCGTTAGTTGACGCCAGAAGAACCGAAGGTACCCGACAAAGTTCAGGCGTGGCTGCGTGATGCCGGGCTCAGGCGCAGGCGCGTCGTAGTGCCCTGTCGGCCTGGTCGAATCAACGAGGTCGGGGGCCCGATCTCCAAGGGGATCGGAGTCGCGCCCGGCGGGCACGTTCGCGACCAAAGAATCAGAGGGGCGCAACGAATCCACCATTGATCACCGCCATGACGTCAGAGAGGAACATGCCCCAGAGCCCGGTCACCATGAGCACGCCGATTGCGATCAGCAGCACTCCACCCGTGATGTTGATCGCGCGGATATGACGCTTCACCCATGCCATCGATCCGCCGACCCACCCGAACCCGAGTGCGACCAGAAGAAACGGGATGCCCAGGCCGAGGCAGTAGAAGACACCGATGATCGCGGCGCGCGCCGGGTTGCCCTCGTAACTCGCGAGTGAGATCACGGCACCCACGGTCGGACCGATGCAGGGCGTCCATCCGATCGCGAATACCGCGCCCAGCAGTGGGGCTCCGGCGAGACCTGCAGCCGGTCGCCATGACGGGCGGATTGTGCGCTGCATGAACGTGACCTGGCCGATGAAGACCAGCCCAAGGGCAATGACGACAACGCCGGCAAGTCGCTGGATCAGGTCGCCGTACCGGAGGAAGAAGATGCCCACCGTGCTGCCCAGCACAATGACCAGCAGAAAGATAACGCTGAACCCGAGCACGAAAAGGGAGGCTCCGAGTACCGTGCGTCCGCGGCGTGCGTCTTTCGGGTCAGTCACGCCAGACACATAGCCGAGGTAGCCGGGCACGAGCGGGAGCACACACGGGGAGACGAAGGAGAGAAGGCCCGCGAGCAACGCGATCGGGAGCGCCACCAGCAGGCTCCCTTGGTTGACGATCTGCCCCGGGTTCACTACTTTCCCTCGGCTACAACGGTGTCGATCATGCCCGACAGGATGCTGCGGTCCCGAATGATCCCGCTGATGCGAGCAGCAACCCTGCCCTCGCGGTCAATGACGAGGGTGGTCGGTACCGCATTTGGGGCGACGGCGCCAGCGAACGCCAACTGTACTGAATTGGTCGCGGCATCCACGATCGAGGGGTAGGAGATGTTGAACTTCTTCTCGAAGATCTTGGCGACATCCGAGGAATCGAAGATGTTCACGCCCACGAACGGAACGTTCGAGTAGGTGGTGCTCAACTGGGAGAGTGTTGGCGCCTCGCTGCGACACGGCGGGCATGATGCGTACCAGAAGTTGACGACGTAGACCTTGCCCAGGTAGTTAGTCGACGAGATGGATGCCCCACTCTCGTCAGTTCCGGTGAAGGTGATCGCCGCCTGCCGCGCGTTCGGCTTGATTTCCGTGTACGCACCATCGCCGGAGATATAGCCCTGACCCGAGCCGTCCGCATACTGCTGCGCCAGGGCATCGGGTGCGCATCCCGCCAGCGCGAGGACGACAAGCGCGGCACTGGTGAACGCTGCCACCGCTCTTACATGACCGCGAGGCCGATTCATACCGCTCCGAAGTCGGTGGCGACGGCGAGCAGGTCCGCTGCCGGTTCGGCGTAGCCGACCTCGACGAAATGATCGCCCTCGCGACGTACGGTGGTGATGCTCGAGAGCGTGCAGCGGCGTTTTCGGGGATCGTGCGGCAGCGACATCCCCTTGACCGAACGCGCGACCATGACGATGGGCATTTGGTGGCTGACGAGGACGACCTCGCCCCCGTCGGCGTTGCTCCAGGCGTCTCCGACAGCCGCGAGCAAGCGCGCCTCGACGTGTTTGAATGGCTCGCCCCAGCTGGGACGCAGCGGGTTTGCGAGCTTCAGCCACGACCGCGGGTTCTTCAGTTCGTCGCTCATCCGCTTGCCCTCGAACCAGTTGTGGGGCTCAATGATGCGCTCTTCGGTGACTATCGGAAGCGCGAAACGCGCCGACCAGGGCTGCGCTGATTCTTGCGCACGCTGCAGCGGGCTCGCATAAAGGCCCGTGATCGGATGCCCGGCGAGACTGGCCGCTGCCGCCTCGGCCATGCGGTGTCCCAGCTCGCTCAGGTGGTAGCCGGGAATTCGCCCGTACAGGATGCCATCGGGGTTGTGCACCTCACCATGGCGCACGAGGTGGACGAGATCTGCTGGCACCCGCTAATTGTACGGCGGCCCCGCTGGGGCTCCCTGAGAGTGCGTATGGTGCAGACTCGCGCTCAGAGCGGCTCACTTTCGGGTGAGGAGTGCGGCCGCCGCTAAACTTTCGGGGTGACGACACGCACCCTCATCAAGCACCTGCACGCCGCGCCCGACGGCCCCATCTCTGTGTCGGGCTGGGTTGATACGGTGCGCGATCAGAAGAAGGTGCAGTTCGTCGTGCTGCGCGACGAGTCCGGCGCCGTTCAACTCGTGCATCCCAGGGCCTTTACGGACGACGGCACGGCCGAGCCGGACTCACTCGCAGACATCATCTCCGCGCTCGCGCAGGGGACCTTCCTCACAGCGACCGGTGAGCTGAAGCACGACGAGAGGGTAAAACTCGGCGGTGTCGAGGTCAAGCTGGAGACGCTCAAGATCGCCGGCGCGGCAAACCCGGAAACCCCCATCGCTGACGACTCGGGTGTTGACAAACGCATGGACTGGCGCTTCCTTGACCTGCGCCAACCCAAAAACAGCCTGATCTTCCGCATCCAGACCACCCTCGAGCATGCGTGGCGCACCTACTGGGTTGAGCATGACTTCATCGAACTGCACACCCCGAAGCTCATGGCCAGCGCGAGTGAATCAAAGGCAGAACTGTTCGAGGTCGGTTATTTCGGCGGCAAGGCGTACCTGGCACAGAGTCCGCAGTTCTTCAAGCAAATGGCGCAGCCGTCTGGCTTCGGCAAGATCTTCGAGATCGGCCCTGCCTTCCGCGCAGACCCCAGCTTCACGAGTCGTCACGCCACCGAATTCACCAGCGTCGACTCCGAGATCAGCTGGATCGACTCGCACGAAGATGTCATGAAGCTCCACGAAGAACTGCTGGTCGCCGGATTTACCGCCGTCAAGGCGAAGCACGGCGACGAGGTTGCAGCCCTGTTCGGATTCGAGGTAACGGTCCCCACGACCCCGTTCCCGCGCATCCCGCTCGCAGAGGCAAAGCGCATCATCGCCGAGCGCGGCTACGAGGTGCCCCGCGACGATGACGACATGGACCCCGAGGGCGAACGCCGGATCGCCGCCTACGTGATGGAGAAGTACGGCCACGAGTTCGTCTTCCTCACCGACTACTCCTCGAAGATTCGGCCTTTTTATCACATGAGGCATGCGGATGATGCTGGCCTGACCAACAGTTACGACCTCATCTTCAACGGGGTAGAGATCTCCACCGGCGCCCAGCGCGAGCACCGCATCGACGTACTCACAGCGCAAGCGCGCGAGAAGGGTCTCGACCCTGAGGAGCTCGACTTCTACCTCGACTTCTTTCGGTACGGAGTGCCGCCCCACGGCGGATTCGGGATGGGGCTCAGCCGGGTGTTGATGTTGATGTTGCACCTGCCGAACCTGAGGGAAGCCACCTACCTGTTCCGTGGACCAACTCGCCTTACGCCCTAGAACCAATCGCCGCCTTACGTTCTAGGGTGCGTGTGGGAAATCGGGGCGTTGCGCAGGACCGCCGCAACGGCGACAGTGGTGGACGAGACCTAAGCCAATCTCACTCGCCCCTGTCGTTGGCCCCGATGATGGGGCAAGATGGGGGCCATGTCGAAGAAAATTGATGCGGCGTTGAACGACCTCAAAGAGGCGCTGGATAAGCACGCCGCAGTGGTCGGTGACAGGCATGTATCGCTGAAAAGAGCCCAACGCGCCAGCGCGAAGGTCACCGCGGCCGCGAGCGCGTATGCCGAAGCGGTGTACGCCAAGAGCAAGCTGACTAGCCCCTTTGACGACGTGCTACAGCCGGGGCTTGAGAGCTCGACGATCGAGTCTCTCGCCGCCGAGCGGGATGCGATCGCGAAGAACCTCACAGGCCCGGTTCCGATCCAGAATTATTCATCGGGTAGTCAGGCCGCGCACGTGGCGATCGAACCGGCCGACGATGAAGCACCGGCGCCCGAAACGTCCTAAAACGCTCGTCGCTCAGATTCCGAAATCAGTAGATCTCAGAATAAGTGGAATCGCAAAATCACTAGATCGCAAAGTCACTAAATCGCAAAGTCGATCGAGGCGCGCTCGGAAACGTGCTCCCGCACGATCGCCGCGGCCTTCACGTGCGCAGGGTGTACCTGGTATGCATCCAGCGCAGCCACAGACGGGTAGTCGGCTACCAGTACGACCTGCCAGTTTGCGTCGAACGCCGCGACGTTGGGGTGGATATCCAGCGCGAGCAGGTCGGGAATCACGCCGACCAGCGGCTCCAGTGCTTCTGCAATTGCCGCAATCGATACGGCCCGCTCGGCAGCATCATCAGCCTTGAGCTTCCACGTGACAATGTGCCTAATCATCAACTGTCCTGATCCCGCTGCGCCTTCTCAAGTGCTCTGACCAACCGTTCTGCGTCAACACGCCAGATCGTGTGCACATTGCCATTGACCAGAAGCACCGGAATCTCATCCCAGTACTTCTCGTTCAGGGTCGCATCATCCAGAATCGAGAGCTCTTCAAGGCTGACGGATGCCGGGTCCGCAAGCCCGGCAAGAACGCGAGTCACGACATTCCGTGCGTCATCGCACAGGTGACACCCCGGCTTACCAATGAGAGTGAGTCGCGTTGCGGGCACGACCATAGACTAATTGCAATGCCCGACGCTGAGTTGCCGCCAGCGAGCGATCGCCCGATCCTCGCTTTCTTCGACGTCGACAACACCCTGATGCGGGGCGCAAGCGTCTACTACGTCGGCCGTGAGGCCTTCCGCCGCGGCCTTATCTCGCGGCGCGACATTGTGCTGTTCGCCTGGCACCAGTTCCGCTTTCTCGCCGTCGGTGAGAACCGCAATCACCTCTCTACCGCGAAGAAGCGTGCCTTGGGACTCGCTGGCGGACACAGCGAGGCAGCACTCACCCAACTCGCCGAAGACATCTGGGGGGAAGAGATCCAGCCGAAGCTGTGGCCCGAGACCGTTGCCCTGACCGCTGAGCATCTGGCCAAGGGGCACGAAGTGTGGCTGATCACCGCGACGCCACAGATCGTCGCCCAAGTTATCGCCACTCATCTTGGGCTCACGGGCGCGCTCGGTACCAAGGTCGAGGCGCTCGATGGGGTTTTCACCGGCAACCTCGACGGACACGTTTTGCACGGCCAAGAGAAAGCGGACGCCGCCCGAGCGTTCGTGCTCGATCGCGACGCGGACCTCGCCGAGTGCTGGGCCTACTCGGACTCGAGCAATGACATCCCGTTACTCAGCCTGGTGGGGAACCGCGTGGTGGTGAACCCCGACGCAAAGCTTTTGGCGCACGCCAATCAGAAGCACTGGACGGTGCTGCCACTGAAACGCTCGAGCATCCGCGACGCACAAAAGCGAGTCAAGCGTGAAGCACGAGCCGTGAAAAAAGCCGCTCGCTGACTACTTCTTGTTGCGGCGCTGATGACGCGTCTTGCGCAGCAGCTTGCGGTGCTTCTTCTTAGCCATCCGCTTGCGGCGCTTCTTGATTACTGAACCCATGGAAAACCCTTGCTGTCTGAATGGACAAACTCGCCCTGGAGCCTTGAAGAATCGCAACGCGATTCCGCGACACTTGTCGACGTCGAAGCAGTGCCTCGGCGGGATGCTTCACCTTCGACTACGAAGGCCCAACTCTACCTGAATCAGCCGACTTGGCTGTTCGGCGTCTCAATTGCGGCTGCCACGGCGGACTCGGGGATGCGGAACGAGCGTCCGAAACGCACAGCAGGCAGCTCCCCCGAGTGAACGAGGCGGTACACGGTCATGTTCGAGACGCGCATCATCTCCGCGACTTCCGCGACGGTGAGAAAACGCACCTCGGACAAATCCCGTGCCATTTTCTTCCGCCCCTCAGCTTCACAACCCCCGGTAAATGTTGCTGGAGTGCTAATCGGTAACACTAGGGGCTGATGTGACTTTCTGTAAAGCTCCTGAACACTCTTCAGGATTCGTGCCTGAACCGCTTGGGTAGCCTCTTCTGCACCTGCTCCGACGCGTCGTGGATAACCGTGCGCGCCTGGTGCGAGCCCTCGGCGATTTTTCGGCCGATCGTCTCACCTACGTCGGCCCCCGACCGGGCCGCGAATACCGCCGCGTCGGGGTCTTGGAGAGCAGCGTCGTCCAGTAGTGACTCGATGTCTTGGTTCAGGTCGTCGCGGTCGAAATCGGTGCTGTCGAAGTCGGCACTGAGGAACGGCAGGATCCAATCCTCGATGTCTTCCAGCGGTGCCGAGTCGAGGTGGTAAAAGCGGTGCTGTCCGTCTTCGCGAACCGTCACGAGACCGTGGTCGCGCAACACCTTGAGGTGCTTGGACACGGTCGGCTGGCTCAGCGCGAGTTGCTCTACCAGATCGCCCACGCTGATCTCGCCCGTCTCCGATGCGGGTGAAAGATAGCGGTCGAGGAGGACGTTCATAATCTGACGCCTCGTTGCGTCCGCGATCACGTCGAAGATGTCAGCCATTGCATTAGGTTACCTGCGCTGGATGACCGCTTCCATGCCAGGTTGGCTCGAGTGGCCAACGAAAGGAGTGCCATGGTGACACCATCGAAACTTACGGGTCCGGCGCATGCACGGGAAAGTGCATGCGCCGGCGTGGACTATTTCTCCTTGTGCCGCCTGACGGCGATCGCTGCGCTGGCCACCAGCGCTTTCTCCCGCTTCGGCGAGCGGTTCGGTAGGGTCTACGACATCTAGTTGGTCGGTGTTGAACCCGGGGTCGGGATCACGGATCCGGGGCCGCCAGTGCCGCCCGGGCCACCGTTCGGACCGGTGCCGTTCTGGCCGCCCTGCTGGCCGCCCGGGTTCTGGCCGCCCTGCTGGCCGCCGTGGTTTTGGCCGCCACCGAGCTGACCGCTCTGGTGTCGACCGTCGGGGCCGGATTCACCGTGTGGGCGGATGCCACCCTCGCTGACATCGAAGCCGCCTCGGTCGCTCGGGAGGTGCATCCCCACCGCGACACCACCACCGAAGAGCGCACCCATTATTAAGACCGAGCCGACGACGATGCCGGCAATTCCCAGCCCACCGACCCGGCGTCGAGGCTGCTCGTGTGTCACCAGCTGTGCCACCGGCGAAGCTGGCGCCGCTGGTGCGGGCAGCGCGACCGGCGTTGACGCGGGCTCGGGGCTTGCGGCGGGAACATCCATATTTGCGGGCATTTATTTTTCCTTCGAGCTCGGGTGTCGACGCTGCGCGCGCGACTTTTCTAACAACAACGGTGCACGAGCAACCTTTTATCGAGCTATGAAAAGGTGAAGAATCTGCGTGGAATGTCGTCGCTCAGGCTCCCGCAACGGGGTGCATAAAGGGACATGCGTCGAGAGTGCGGTGTGACGCCGGCGCACGCTCAGTTGCCCGCGGCCAACTCCTTGGTGCGGGCGAGCGCAGCTCCGGTCGCCCTGTCGAAGAGTGCCGTGAGGTCGGCCTTCTCGAGTTCGGCGATTGCGCGCTCTGTGGAGCCTTTCGGGCTCGTCACCTGGCGCCGAAGGTCGGCCGGCTCGTGACCAGAGGCCGCGAGTAGTTCGATGGCTCCGAGAAAAGTGCCGTTGACGAGTTGGCTGGCTACTGCGGGGCTGAAGCCTTGCTTCACGGCCGTCTTCGTCAGTTCCTCGATGAGGTAGTACACGTACGCAGGACCGGATCCGGAGATCGTGCCGAGCTCATCGATCTGTGCCTCCGGGACCTCCACGACCGTGCCGACGGTCTCGAACAGGGCACGCCCGAGGGCAGCCTGCTCCGGCGTCGCGCGGGATCCCGCGGCGAGCCCAGTGACGGCCTTACCCACAATCGCGGGAGTGTTGGGCATCGCGCGCAGCACGCTGTTGGGCACGATCGACTCCATGGTCGCGGTCGTGACACCGGCTGCAACACTGATGACGAGCGCATCACGTTCGAGGGCAGGCGCAAGGGCGCGCAGGGCGTCGGGAACCATCGCTGGCTTCACGCCAATGAGCACCACCTGCGCACCGCGCACCGCGCGCAGGTTGGCGCCCGGGTCATCCTCGAGAGCCCAGGACTCAACACCGGAGCCCGCAACCGTCGCCGCTTTGGCTGCAGTGCGGTTGGTGACACGGATGCCGCCGCTCACCTCGACCCCCGGGGCAACCAGCCCGGCCAGAATCGCGCCGCCCATCGCGCCGGCGCCGATGATGGCAATACTGGGAAGTTTGGTCGACATGGCTTCATTCTAGGATTGGGCACGTGAGCACACCTGGCGGTACCCGCGCGATCGTTGCCGCGCTGCTGGCCAACCTCGGTATTGCTGTAACCAAGTTCGTCGCGTTTCTTTTCTCAGGCTCGAGTTCGATGCTCGCCGAGAGCGTGCACTCGCTCGCAGACACCGCGAACCAAGGGCTCCTGCTCCTCGGTGGGCGACGTTCCCGACGCACAGCCGACGCTGCCCATCCGTTCGGTTACGGCCGCGAACGCTACGTTTTTGCCTTCATCGTGTCGATCATCCTGTTCTCGGTCGGCGGTGTGTTCTCAATCGTGGAAGGGCTCGACAAAATACAGCACCCGCACGAACTCGAAGTGCCGTGGCTGCCGATTTCGGTACTCGCGATTTCGATCGTGCTCGAATCGTTCTCCCTGCGCACCGCGGTGCGCGAGTCTAACCACAGTCGTGGCACGGAGAGCTGGGTGTCGTTCGTGCGGCACGCGAAGGCGCCAGAACTGCCCGTCGTACTGCTCGAAGACTGCGCGGCACTCATCGGTCTCACCTTCGCCTTCCTTGGCGTTGGGCTGACAATTATCACCGGCAACGCGCAGTGGGATGCGATCGGTACCCTCGCAATCGGTGGGCTCCTGATCGCCGTGGCCGTCGTGCTCGGGATCGAAACCAAGAGCCTTCTCGTCGGTGAGGGCGCCAACGAGAAAGATGCGCAGAAGATCAACGACGCGATCAACGGGCACTCGGAGGTCGAGGCACTCATCCACATCAAGACGCTGTATCTGGGACCAGATGAGCTCATGGTGGCAGCCAAGGTTGCCTTCGCCGCCAAGACGACGCTGGCGGATGTCGCACGGTCGATTAACGCCATCGAGGCGAGCATCCGGGCAGCGGTGCCCGTCGCACGGGTAATTTACATCGAGCCTGACGTTTTTGTCGCCACATTTTCGAACCCGCCGACCGACACCATCGTCATCAAGAGCAGCGACTGACTACTTGGCACAGTCAGTCGAAATTGACACTGCTGTTGCGGCAGGAGCCCGCGACTTAGGCCATCTCGATCCAGCTACACCTGAATATCGACCTGTGCGGACAAAGCACGTTGAATAGGGCTATGACAATGAACACGACCACCGGCCTGGTCGCTTCGACGACAACCGCCGCGATTGAAGCGACCGGCCTCACCAAGAGCTACGGCAAGGTGCGTGCCGTTCGCGGCTTGGATCTGCGAGTTCAGCCCGGTGAGATCGTGGCTTTCCTCGGCCCGAACGGTGCCGGCAAGACCACCACCATCGACATGCTGCTGGGGCTTGCGAAGCCGGACTCCGGCGAGGTCAGCGTCTACGGCAAGACCCCGCGCGCTGCCATCGCGCACGGGCTCGTGTCTGCAGTCATGCAGACCGGGGGTCTGCTGCAGGACATCACGGTGCGCGAAACCGTTCGTCTCACGGGTAGCCTCTTCACCAACTCGCGGCCCGTCGACGAGGTGCTGAAACGTGCAGGCATCCTCGGCATCGCCGACCGCATGGTGAAGAAGTGTTCCGGGGGAGAGCAGCAGCGGCTGCGTTTCGCCATGGCGCTACTTTCCGATCCGGGCTTGCTGATCCTCGACGAACCGACGACCGGCATGGATGTCGAGGGTCGGCGCGACTTCTGGAATGCGATCCGCGAGGACGCTAAATCGGGTCGCACGGTGATCTTCGCCACCCACTACCTGGATGAGGCCGACGCATACGCTGACCGCATCATCCTCCTGCGCCACGGTGAGATCGTTGCCGACGGCAGCGCGGCAGAGATCAAGAACCTCAGCGCCGGGCGCACGGTTCAGGCCTCCATCTCCGACCCCGAGGTCGCAACTCTGGAGGGCATCCCGGGAGTGACGGCGGTCGAGGTTCGTGCAGATCGAGTACTGGTCCGTTCAACGGATTCCGATGCTGTCGCCCGATACCTCCTCACCAAGACCGAAGCCCGTGACATCGAAATCACCTCACACAACCTCGAGGAAGCCTTCCTCGCACTCACCTCGGACGACGACGAAACGGAGCAGAACTGATGACCATCGCAACCGCCGCTCAGCGTCTTGAACGCACAGCTCCGCTGCTGGGCGGCTTCAATCTCGAATTCCTCCTGATCGAGTTCAAGCGTCGCCTGCGCAACCGACGCACTTTGATCTTCACCATCGTGATGCCGGTCGCGCTGTTTCTCATCGTCGGCTTACCGCTGAAGGCGATCCCGCTCACCTCAACGCCGATTGCGGCGGGCGGTCCCTCCGTCGCCGCGTACATCATGATCTCGATGGCCGTCTACGGCGCGATGGTCGCCTCCACCGCCGCGGGCGGCGCGGTGGCGATCGAGCGGGCGAGCGGATGGAGCCGCCAACTTCGGCTCACTCCCCTGAACCCCGTCGCGTACATCGCAATGAAGGTCATCTCCGCACTCGTGCTGGGCCTTATCTCCGTCGTGGCAACGTTCCTGGCCGGAGCAATCGTTGGGGTCACGATATCTGTGGAGACCATGGTCATCGCCGGCCTGGTCGCGTGGCTCGGCTCGCTTGTGTTCACCGCGCTCGGCCTGTTCATCGGATACCTTGTGCCCACAGACAATGTGATGCAGTTCCTTGGCCCGCTACTCGCGATACTCGCGCTGTTCGGGGGTCTGTTCACCCCGCTGAATAACTTCCCCGAGGTAGTGCAGAACATCGCCAAGTTCACTCCCGTGTACGGATTGGGCGAATTGGCTCGAGCCCCCCTGACGGGTCAGGTTTTTGACGCGGCAGCGCTCCTGAACATTGTGGCGTGGATCATTATTTTCGGAGTCGGCGCAGCACTCGCCTTCCGTCGCGACACGAAGCGCGTCTGACATCGGCACCGCGGGGATCGGCCATCCTGATCGCAGATCGCAGTGGGTGGCTGCCGTAGCCGTCGGTTGGGCCTAGCGGCGGGCTCGGAAGAACTCCAAGAGCAGGCCGCTGCTCGCTTCGGCCTCGACGCCGGGAATCACCTCGACCGTGTGGTTGAGGCGGCGATCGCGCAGCACGTCATACACGCTGCCCACGGCGCCAGCCTTCTCGTCCCAGGCACCGAACACGAGTCGCGGAATGCGCGCCGCGAGGATTGCTCCGGCGCACATGATGCATGGCTCGAGTGTGACCACGAGGGTTGTACCGTCGAGGTGCCAGTCGTCCACTGCAGTCGCGGCTTCGCGGATCGCGACGAGTTCGGCGTGGGCGGTGGGGTCATGGTTCAGCTCACGCTTGTTGCATCCCACGCCGAGAACATTTCCCGCGGCATCCACGATGACGGCGCCGACGGGAACATCGCCGGACTCGCCGGCGCGACGTGCCTCGGCGAGCGCCAGGGACATCCACTCTGGCCTGATCGGGGGTAGCTCGCTCACAGTAGATTGAGCCTATGCGCGTTCATGTTGCCGACCATCCGCTCATCACGCACAAGCTCACGGTGCTGCGTGACAAGAACACGCCGTCGCCCACATTCAGGGCCCTTGCCGAAGAGCTCATGACGCTGCTTGCCTATGAGGCGACGCGGAACGTGCGCACCGAAGTGGTCGAGGTCGAGACACCGGTTGCGAAGACCACGGGGCTTGCGATCAGTATGCCGCGCCCGCTCGTGGTGCCGATTCTTCGTGCCGGACTCGGGATGCTCGAAGGCATGGTAAAACTTATCCCAACCGCCGAAGTTGGCTTTCTGGGGATGATGCGCGACGAGACGACCCTGCAGCCCACGACCTACGCCCAGCGGCTGCCTGACGACCTGTCGAACCGGCAGTGCTTCATCCTCGACCCAATGCTGGCTACCGGCGGCTCCCTGATCGGGGCCATCAACTTCCTCTTCGAGAGGGGCGCTCGGGATGTCACGGCCGTCTGCCTCATCGGATCACCCGAGGGTGTGGCAGCAGTCGAGAAGGCAACCGAAGGCCGCGAAGTGACAATCGTGCTTGGCGCGCTCGACGAGAAGCTCAACGAGGTCGGCTATATCGTGCCGGGCCTTGGGGACGCCGGAGACCGGCTTTACGGAACTGTCGACTGAGTCCGCAGCGTCGCAAACTTGCCAAATCTGGCTTTGTGCCTGATAGTTACAAGCATGACCACCGTCGTATCCGAGCCAGCCTTCCTTGAGGCTGCCGGGATCAGTGGCGTCATGTGTTGTCGAATGTGTGCCTAATCGGCCCCTCGTCGTCGAGTTCTGTTCGCAAATGAGACACGAACTCCCTGGATACTCGTCCTCATAGCGGCGAGTACTCCGCCCAGCATCGCCAGCATTACCCCGAAGGATCACAACCTCATCATCAGAGGCCCTTCACCCCAATCAAGGACTACTGACGCCATGTCACTTGCAACTGTTGACCGCGCACCGCTCGCCGCACTGCGCAATGCACCGATCGCATCCGCTGCAGCTCCCGCACCGAGCACCGCGCCGACCGAGAGCCGCCGCCTGCGCGCAGTGCCCAGCGGCACCGAGGCTCGCGGCTTTGCACTCTACGTTGGCCTCGACGAGTTGAAGGCTCTCGAAGCCGGGACAGACCTGAGCCACGTTGTCGAGCAGCTCAAGCGGCTGCTCACCCAACTCGTTCCATCGTCGGAGACCTACGCGGCCGTGGCCCTCGCGCCACTCGGCGCTGGGGGTCGTGATGTGGATGTTGTGCGCCTCGCCCTCCAGGATCCGGCCGCCCTCGCCCGCCACCGCCAGGTTCCGGAAGAAGAGCTCACGCCGATCCCCCGCGGTGGCGGCGTGATCATCGACATCTCGCGCAAACGGGTCTCACTCGACGGCGAAGTGGCCGCCCTCACCTACAAAGAGTTCGAGTTGCTGCAGTACCTCGTTCTGCGCGAAGGTCGAACGATCGACCGGGCCGAGATCATCTCTTCGCTGTGGTCGGCAGCAGACGACGAGATTCCGAACGAGCGAACCATCGACGTACACGTGCGCCGCCTGCGCTCCAAGCTGGGCGACTTCGAGGACATCGTGCGCACGGTCCGCGGCGTCGGATACCGGTTTGACCGGCATGCCGACGTCTCGATCCGTCAGGCTTCGACGCCGAGCCCGGACTTCTACTAAAGCCGGCGGGCTTCGGCCGCTCCGCCCTATCGTTGCCGCATGGCCATCTTCCACCTCGCTCACCAATCGGACTGGATCGCCGCTCGAGGGTCGGGCGAATACCGCATCTCATCGAGGGGGCTCCAGCTCGATCGGGTCGGGTTCATCCACGCGTCGACGGCCGAACAACTATCCGGGGTGGCTGAGCACTTTTACCGCGACGATCCCGAAGAACTCGTCGTGCTGGTGATTGATTCGGATGCCCTGGCCCAGTCCGGGATCGAGGTCAGGTACGAGGATGGCGGCGATGGCGAGCTCTTCCCGCACATCTACGGATCGATCACGCCCGACGTTGTCACCCAAACCATCCGGGCGTATTTCGATGGCGAGGGGAGCTTTCGACTCGAGGAACCGCTGGCCTGAGTGCATCCGTAGGCCGAGGAATCGCTGCAGCGGCGGAGATCTTCGGCCTAATCGCCGGGTGGGATTCCGCGACGCGCCTGTGAGCGGCCGATATCACCGCGGATAGCGCGTATTGCTGAGTCGCCAATCACGTTTGGATCGGGCGAAAATGCCTCTGCGCTGTCCCGTGCCAGTCAATCTGCCCGGTTGACAAGTGAGTTGTCCGCCGAAATCGCCGCGTTTTCGGCGGCAGCGTGGCGTCGCAGGAAAATGCACTGCTGGATGGTCTGTGCCACCCATCTTGTCCAAATCGAAGTCCACGGCAAATGAGGCTCTCATGTTGATTGCCCGAGTGCCGACCTGCTCAGTTCCAATTTCCGAGATACTCGAGTGAGGAACTCGAGGCTGTGACCGTCGATCTCAGGTGCCCGTTGGCAGGAAACTCCCACGGGCCGCCCAGCTATACCGAAAGTGCGTCGGTTATTGCATCCGATAGTCAAGAGCGTGTAACCGAGCGAATCCGCAATCAACGGGCGGAGATGCGTAGCTATCGCGTGGATTCAGCAATCTGGCGGTGAAGCTCGGACGCGATGATGCCGGGTTGGCTGAGCGGGATGTCATGGGCGGCGCCCTGCACAGTGAGAAGAGTGCTTCCCTTTAGCGCGGATGCCGTCAGCGCGGCAGAGTCGTGCATGAGCTTGCGTTCGTGTGCCCCAACGAGCACGGTGACGGCTCCCTGATAATCGGCCCACGCCGCAGGAATCGTGAATCGAATGTTCTCGCTGACGCTAGAGAGCAGAGTCTCGCGGGTGATTGTGGTGCTGTCGCGAAGATAGTCCTCCAGGAACTTTTCGGGGATTCCCAGCTGGCGCGCTTGGGCGGTTGCAAACCACCTGAGGCGAGACAGCGGCAAAGCCAGGCCGAGCAGTGCGAGCGTAGGGCCGGGCAGAGGAAGCGGTTTCGTTTCAGCGCTGACGACAACGATGCTCCGCACGAGGCGAGGTAGCTCGCAAGCGAGAAGGATCGAAAGTTGGGCTCCCAACGAGAAGCCAATGACGTGAGCCCCTTGCGGGGCGTCACGCTCCAGTATGCCGCCAAGCTCCCGCACGGTTGCTTCGTGGGAGCCATACGGCTCAGCTGCGCTTCGACCGAATCCTGGGAGGTCCGGGACGATAGCTTTTATCGTCGATCCGAGCAACTCGCGGGTGGGCGACCACATCCATCCGCTGACACCCGCGGCATGCAGCATCAGGACCGGAACGCTACCCTCACCCGCGTCGACATACATGCGCCCATCATCCCAGAACCAACAATCGGACAAACCACACAGTCAAGGCCCACAAGCGGGACCTCCGCCGCGACGCCATCCATGATGTCGGTGTCGCGATCCCCACCCCCACCCGCTGGACCCCCGCCACCGATCGCTGGATGGAAAACGAAGCCGAAACTGCGCTAATTAGGTTCTAAAACGGCGCTTAACGCGGGTTATGCGCCGTTTTCGCAACGACTCCCTCGATGCTCCTCTGGGTGAATTCGTTGTTTTTGGAGTTCGACCGGGTCTAAGGCTGCGAGGCTGATCCACGAATTCGACGAGTGCCTGAAGTCGGCAACTGCTACCGGGGAGCTTTGCGCCGTGCACCGAAAAGATGGCCGACCCAGAACGCCAACACCACCAGTCCTGCCGTTATGAGACCGGATCCCAAGCCATCGACCCCCGAACTGGCGAAGGGATCGAATCGGGTGGCGCTGAGAGGGGCATATGCGTACCAGCCGAATGACTGGTGCAGAGCGGCCCAAACGCGGAAACCAGCACCTAAGCCCAAAAGCACTGTCCCAATGAGAGGCAGGTCTCGGAGCCGCTTGTCTGGGACGAGTGCCGGTGCGACGACTGTGGCTCAGATCCGGTGGCTCAGACAACGTGTCTCAGTCACCGTTGCTCAGATCCGCTCTGTCCGGGCTTTGTTGTTGCGTGGTCGGGAGGAGCGGGTTGGGAAGGTACGCAGGTGGTCTCTTACGCGCGTGAGGATGTCGTCGAGGCTGGCCACGTCAGAGGGCGTGAGATGACCGAAAAGCTGCTGCTCGACGAGCGCCACGTGGCCTGGGAGGACTGCGTTCATCAGTGCGCTGCCTTGATCGGTGAGGGTCACTTCGATGGTGCGTTGGTCTTTCTCAGCGCGCCTGCGCACGATCAGGCCCGCAGTTTCCAGTTGCGAGGCCCGATAGGTCAGGCCGGCTTGGCTGAAAACGAGGAGGTCAGCCAGGTCGGTCATTCGCGCGCTGCCACCCCTCTCGAGCAACTCAGCAAGAATTCGGAACTGCACATAGCTCACGTTTCCATCGCGACGCAGCTGCTCTTCGATCAAGTGCTTGAGGAGCTCGCCAACCTCCAGTAAGGCAAAGTAGGCCCCGACCTGCTGCTGACGATATGGGTCCAACCACGCACCTCCTTTTTCTTCGAACTCAAAAAGATGCTACCCTCACAAATATGCTTTGAATTCAAAGCATATTGATTCAACAGAGGAGTTTCATGAAAATCACTGTGCTTGGTGCCACGGGTCGACTGGGCAGTGAGGTGCTCTCGCAGGCTCTCGACGCCGGCCACCAGGTCGTGGCTTACGCCCGCAATCCGTCGACCCTTCAGGCCAGAGCTGGACTGACTACAATCCGTGGCGGCCTCGACGATCAGGCCGCTCTGAACGATGCGGTGTCGGGCAGCGACGTGGTCGTTGTTGCCGTCGGCCCTCGCATCAAGTTGAGCGAGGCAAGAAAGCCAACGGATTTCATGCAGGTCCATCTGCCTCTCATTCTTTCCGCCGTTGCGAAAGCACGAGTGCGCCTTGTTCTGGTCTCGGCGAACGGTGTTGGCGCATCGGCCGCAAAATCTAGCGTCCTCGCGAGGTTCGCCTATCGCGCGGTGACCGGGGGTCTCTTTGAAGACAAGCGTGTGGCGGAATTGTCGCTGGAAGGCGCAGGCGTCGACTGGACTGTGGTGCTCCCGGTAAGCCTCACCGGCGCCACAGCCAGTGGACGAGTCGTTGTCAAAGATTTCGACGAAGTCCGTCACGTTCCGGGCTTTCCGTCACTGCCCTACGCGGACGCCGCCTTGGGGGTTCTCCAGGTCGCTACTAATCCAGCAACGGCCGGCACGCACCAACTCATCACTAGCCCGAAAGGGTGGAAGTGAGCATCCAGTTCCGACCGGTAGCACGACCGGACCATTCCCTATCTGGGGTTTGCGCAACCGTCGAGCGTCCTTGAGCGGGTGATTTTCGCCACTCGAGCCTGATTGTCGAGGCGCCCGCAGCCGACGCGGTCGATCAGCCCTACGTCTTTCTCACCGAGTATTTTCTGGACAAATGGGCCGAATCAGCGACCGCCGTGACTTAGGCAGTCGAGGTGCACAAATGTCGCCGACGCCAAGCGAAAAAGAGGGGAGCTGCTATTTGTACCGCGTTAGTCATCCGACCACATGCGTCTGTACCTTCCGGCAAATCGAAGTCGTCATTCATAGTTTCAAGACACGTAAAATCGGCCCGTCGCAGGGCAGCGTCGCGGTGCGCGGACAAGTTACCTGTCACGACGGACGCCAACCTGCCAACGCGAACTGGCTAGATGTCAAACGGACAAGTTGGCTGCAAAAGGGCTCTGCGGAAACTCATAGAAAAATAACGTTCCGATAACTAGACAGCGTTACCTTTCCGTTATACGTTCATAGGGCTGAAGTTGTTTGCTGTGGCAACCGATGCGGAATGTGATTGCAGGACACTCTTGGTGCAAGGGAGAGGGTCGGTTCCAAGCCTCTGGAACCGGCCCTCAATCCTGTTATGGGGCGCTCGTATGCTCTTCAGGATTTCCCGGGCATCCGTGCGTCTGCATAGAGTTGCGGTGTGAGCGATAAGGCCGCGGCCGTCCACGCGTGGGAGGCCCTCTTCCGGGCGCAAGTCTCCGTGTTGCGCCAGTTGAACCAAGAGTTTCCAATCGGGGAGATCACGTTCACGGAGTACGACGTGCTCTTTAACCTTTCTCGGCAACCCGAACGGCAGTTGCGACTGCGCGACCTCAACAAGCACCTGCTGCTCACCCAACCGAGCGTGAGCCGTCTGGTGGATCGTCTGGCCTCTCGCGGATTAGTGGCTAAGAAGCCCGAGCCTGGCGATGGCCGCGGCACGATCGTCTGCCTCACCGATGCGGGCTTCGACCTTTTCCGCAAAGTTGCCGTGTCTCACGCCGAGTCCATCCAGCGCAGGATGGCCGTGCTCCCCGTTAGCGAACTGCACGTGCTCACCCAGCTCGCGGACAAGTTGCGAGTCACCCAGCCCGACGAGCACCCGGAAGAGAACTGACCGTGGCTGGCCCGACTATCGTGTGGCTGCGGGACGACCTGCGGCTGGCAGACAACCCGGCGCTGACAGCAGCGGCAGAGCGCGGCGAGCCGGTGGTGCTCGTGTACGTGCTGGATCAGGTGAGTCCGGGCATCCGCCCTCTCGGGGACGCGAGCAGGTGGTGGCTGCACCATTCGCTGGCAGCTCTAGCCGAGTCGGTCGGTGGTTCTCTGGTGCTGAGGCGCGGTGCGGCCGAGGACGTGATCCCGGCGCTCGTCGCTGAGACGCACGCCGGCGCCGTGTACTGGAACCGGCGGTACTCGGCCTCGCGTGAAATCGACGCGCGGCTCAAACTCGTATTGCGCGCGGCCGACCTCGAAGTGCAGAGCTTCGCGGCGAACCTGCTCCACGAACCGTGGACGGTGACGACTGGAGATGGCAACCCCTACCGGGTGTTCACACCTTTCTGGCGGGCCTGCCTTGAACGCACGGTTCGCGCGCCGCTGCCCGCGCCCTCGGTGCGATGGGGGGATGCCGCGACCGACGCTCTCGCGGACTGGACCCTCCTGCCCACCAGCCCGGATTGGGCCGCCGGCCTTCGCGAGTCATGGACGCCGGGCGAGGTCGGTGCGCATGCGCGCCTCGAGTTGTTCCTCGACGAGGGCCTGCCGCTGTACCACCGACGCGACGAACCGGCTGTACCCGCGACGAGTCGCCTGAGCCCCCACAGTCGCTTCGGCGAGGTGAGCCCGTTCCAGCTCTGGGATGCGGCGCAGGGTCGGCACGCGAACTCGGCAAAGTTCCTGAGCGAAGTGGGCTGGCGGGAGTTCAGCTGGAACATCCTGTACCACTCTCCGCAGCTCGCGACGAAGAATTTCCGCCCGGCATACGACCGCTTTCCGTGGCGGACCGCCGACCCCGACGAACTTGCAGCCTGGCAGCACGGGCGCACGGGCATCCCGCTCGTCGATGCCGGGATGCGTGAACTGTGGCACTCCGGATACCTGCACAATCGCGTGCGCATGGTGACGGCGAGCTTCCTTACGAAGAACCTGCTGGTCGATTGGCGGGTCGGTGAGGCGTGGTTCTGGGACACGCTGGTCGACGCGGACGAGGCGAACAACCCGGCAAGTTGGCAATGGGTGGCGGGCTCGGGGGCGGATGCTGCACCCTACTTCAGGGTGTTCAATCCACAACTGCAGGCGGCCAAGTTCGACCCCGACGAGATCTACCTGCGCCGGTGGATCCCCGAGCTGCACACGGACGCCTACCCCGAGCCGATCGTGGACCTCGCCCAGTCTCGCCGCGATGCCCTCGCGGCGTGGGGTTCGGTCCGGTAATAGCAGAACCTGCTCGCACGGCAGCTCAGGCCGTCGGCCGGCCGCCAACGAATCCGACCGCGCGCGCCGCGACTGCGACACCGGCGCGAGCGGCGGCCGCAGCATCCCCATTCCGAACCCAGGAATCCAGGTAGCCCGCACAGAACGCGTCGCCCGCACCGGTGGGGTCGACAACGACGGCCTCCTCGGCGGTGACCGCTTCCAGGCCGTCTGCGTGTGCGACCTGCACGCCGGCGGCTCCCAGGGTGAGAACCACAGTGCCGAAAGACGTACCGAGCGCGAGCGCAACGTCTTCGGGCGATGACATCCCGGTGAGAAGCGCGCCCTCCTCGAAGCTCGTAAACAGCAGGTCGGCACCGGCGAACGCGTGCATGAAGTTTGCGATGCCGTAGTCGGCGATAAATCCAGCTGAGCCAGCGCCGACCGACACGACGACCCCGGCTGCCCGTGCCCGCGCGATGAGATCGATCACACCCGCGCTGCCAGCGTCGTTCAGAAGCACATGTCCTGTGAGGTGAAGCACGGCCGCGCGCGAGAGCAGGTCTTCTGTGACCCATCCAGGCTCCAGCGAGGCGTTCGCGCCACGCTGGGTGAGCATCGTGCGCTGCTGGCCGGCAACGACCACCACGATCGCGCCGGTGGGCAGGGTATCGCTTCCGCGCAGGTGCTCGACAACATGTGCGCGCGCGAAGAGGGCGCCGTGCCGGCCAACATCCTCGTTACCGACTACACCGAGGAAGTCGACTCCCACCCCGAGTGCGCCGAGCCAGGCGGCCGTGTTAGCAGCAGACCCGCCGGCCCTAAAGCGGATCGACGAGACGGTGTCAGTGTCCTCCCGAATCGGTCCCGAAGGAATCGCGACGACGTCGTCGATCACATCGCCGAAGCAGATAATGCGTGATCGCGCGTTCCCCTTCATTCCAGTTCAGACCAGGCTTTCGCGATCTGAGCGGCGACCCGCACGTTGTTGCGTGCAAGATCGAGGTTCACTTCGAGGCTGCGGCCTCCAGACAACTCGACGATCTTGAGAAGGAGGAATGGCGTGACGGCCTTGCCGGTGACGCCAACAGCAGCGGCCTCGGAAAGCGCGAGCGCGAGCACGCGATCGTGCTCGGCTGGATCCCACTGCTGGTCGAGCGGGATCGGGTTGGCGATGACGATCCCCTGGCCGTGGCCCAGGACATCGTGAGATCGCATGATCGAAGCAACCTCAGATGCCGAGGAAACCGACCAGTCAAGCGTGTACGCGGACTCGCGCAGCCAGAAGCTGGGGAAGATCTTGGTGCCGTACCCGACGACAGGAACGCTCAGCGTCTCCAGCCGTTCCAGGGTCGCGGCGATGTCGAGTACGGACTTCACCCCGGCCGAGACCACCGTGATCGGAGTAACTGCGAGCGTCGAGAGGTCCGCCGACTCGTCGAAGCTCTCGCTGGCGCCGCGATGGACTCCGCCCAGACCCCCGGTGGCGAAGACCCGGATGCCCGCGAGGGCGGCCAAATGAGAGGTGGCCGCAACGGTGGTGGCTGCGCTTGATCCCGCAGCGGCGATGATCGGCAGGTCGCGCACGCTCGCCTTCGCGAGATCCTCCTCTGAGATGCGACGAACGCCCTCCGCGTCCAGCCCGATCTGGGCCACGCCGTCGAGCACTGCGATGGTGGCGGGAGTAACGCCGGCGTCCCGGAGGATCGCCTCGAACTCCAGCGCGGCTTCGTGATTGCGCGGGCGGGGCAGGCCGTGGGAGATAATGGTCGACTCAAGTGCGACGACAGGACGGTGGTCGGCGAGCGCACTCGCGACCTCGGCAGAGACGGTGAGCAGGCTGGTCATTGTGACTAACTTACGCGGTCGGTCAGCTACCCCGGGCTCAGACCATTTAGGCTGGGATTGTCTCTCTCGACGCGGAGACAACTGGGAGTGTGTGATGAAAATCGCAGTGTTGGTGAAAGAGGTCCCCGACACCTGGGGAGAACGACGTATCGACCCCATCACCAAGCGGGTGGACCGCAGCGGCGCGCGGGTGATCGATGAGATCAACGAAAAGGCGGTCGAGGCCGCACTTCTGGTGAAAGAAGCAAACTCCGGAAGTGAGGTGACGGCCATCACGATGGGCCCGGGTAGCGCGCTGGATACTTTGCGCAAAGCACTGGCGATGGGGGCCGACAACGGCATCCATATTCTTGACGATGGCCTCAGTGGGTCAGATGCCATGCAGACATCGGCCGCGCTTGCTGCCGCCCTCAAGGGAAAGGGCTTCGACCTGATCGTGGCCGGCAATGAATCGACGGACGGTCGTACCGCAGCAGTTCCGGCGATGCTCGCCGAGCGGCTCGGGTTGGCCCAGCTCACCTTCCTGCGTACCCTCGCGGTCACCGGTACCACCGTCACCGGTGAGCGCCTCACCGAAGATGGCTACCTCGACGTCACGGCACAACTGCCCGCACTCGTGTCGGTGACCGAGCAGATCGCCGAGGCGCGCTATCCCAACTTCAAGGGCATCCTGTCTGCCAAGAAGAAGCCGGTAGCGGTGCTCGGCGTCGCCGACCTGGGTCTACCGGCCGATGAGGTGGGTGGCGCGAACTCCTGGTCGGTGGTCGAAGGCGTCACCGCCCGGCCAGCGCGCTCAAGCGGAACAATCGTCACGGATGACGGCACCGCCGCAGCTGCTCTGGTCCACTACCTCGCTTCAGCAAAACTCATCTAGGAGGGGCACGGATGCCACACGCACTAGTTCTCGCCAACCACAGCAACGGCGCGCTCGCGCCCAGTACCGCGGAATTGCTCGCAGCGGCGGCCGTCCTCGGGGATCCCGCGGCAGTCATCGTCGTCGAACCCGGCCAGGAAGGCGACCTTGCGGCTCAGCTCGGCGCACTCGGTGCTGCTCAGGTCTTCATCGCTTCTTCGGTCGGCTCCGGGGCGACCCTCATCACGCCGCTCGTTGCGGCCCTCGAGGCTGCCGTTGCAGCATCAGGTGACGTATCAGCAGTGATCGTCGACAGCTCGATCGAGTCTCGTGAGGCTGCCGCGCGACTCGCGGTGCGCATCGGTGGGGCGCTTCAGAGCGATGTCGTGGGTATCGCTTCGGGTGGTGTCGTGACGCAACAGGCCTTCGGGGGCGCGTACTCCATCGTGGCAGGCGCTGGCAAAGGAATCCCCGTCATCGCCCTTCGAGGGCACTCCATCGAGGGTGCGGCGCCGGCCGCCGCCGGGTCCGTTACTGCGCTCGATGTGAGCGGCGATACCGCCGCCACGACTGCGATAAGCGGACGTCATGAGCGCACCGAAGCATCCGAACGGCCCAGCCTGCAGGCGGCCGAAATCGTTGTGTCGGGTGGTCGCGGGCTGGGCTCGAAAGAGAAGTTCGTGCTCATCGAGGAGCTCGCAGACACGCTCGGTGCTGCAGTCGGCGCGAGCCGCGCCGCCGTTGACGCGGGCTACACCGAGCACAATACGCAGGTGGGCCAGACGGGCACTACGGTCTCGCCGAACCTCTACATCGCGGTGGGAATCTCTGGCGCGATCCAGCACCTCGCGGGGATGCAGAGCTCCAAGACGATCGTTGCGATCAACAAGGATGCCGACTCCCCGATCTTCTCCATCGCCGACTACGGAGTTGTGGGCGACCTGTTCACCGTTGTGCCGCAGCTCATCGAGGCGATTAAAGCCAGGCGGTCATAGGTGGCGGCCGCCCCCGGATTTCTCAAGCGCTTCGCAAATCGCAAGCTGGAGGTCTTCGTCGTAGCCGCGAGCCTGCTCGGTCTCGGTTTCTTCGTGGTAGTGGGGGCGATGGCGCTTCGTGAGCTGCCCCCGGGCATCGCGTTCATCCATCAGTTCCCCGGCCACTCCGAATTGCCCGTCAACGCACCCGTCGGCTTCCCGGCCCGGCTGGGCTGGCAGCACTTCCTTAACTCTTTCTTTCTGTTGTTTATCATCCAAACCGGGTTGCAGGTGCGCACGCAGAAACGACCGCCCGCATTCTGGACGCGCAACAACACGGGGCTGCTCAAGACGAAGAATCCACCCGTGCGCATCGGCCTGCCGCTCTGGCTCCACATCAGCATGAATTCGCTGTGGGTGCTCAACGGCGTCGTTTTCTACGTGCTGATATTCGTCACGGGGCAGTGGGTGCGCATTGTTCCGACGAGTTGGGACATCTTCCCGAATGCGCTGTCTGCCGCACTCCAGTACGCCTCACTCAACTGGCCCACGGAGGATGGCTGGGTCAACTACAACGCGCTGCAAACACTCGCCTACTTCGCTACGGTGTTCATCGCGGCCCCGCTGGCGGTGGTCACGGGCATCCGGATGGCACCGGGCCTCGCCGCACGTTTCAGGAGCATCGAGAAGATCTACCCGATTGGCTGGGCCCGCGCGGTGCACTTCCCGGTGATGATTTACTTCCTCGTCTTCATCTTCATCCACGTGACTCTTGTGCTCGCCACTGGAGCGCTGCGCAACCTCAACCACATGTACGCGGGGCGTGACGACGGCACCTGGTGGGGAGCCGGAATCTTCGCGATCTCGCTCCTCCTGATGGCGGTCGCGTGGGTCGCGTTTCGACCATCGGTTCTTGCGCCGGTCGCAAGCCTCACCGGGAGAGTGGGCCGATAGAGCATGGGCACAGTCTCCGAACTCTTCGATCCCGCCCTATGGCGTGATGTCGCCGGCTTCGACGCGCTCACCGACATCACCTACCACCACGACAACTCAGGGCGCATCGCACGCGTCGCCTTCAATCGCCCAGAGGTGCGCAACGCCTTCAGGCCGCAGACAGTGGATGAGCTCTACCGGGCGCTGGACGATGCGCGGCAGAACACGAAGATCGGCGCGGTGCTCATCACCGGTAACGGGCCGAGCGCGAAGGATGGCGGCTGGGCATTCTGCTCGGGCGGCGACCAGCGCATCCGTGGGCGCGATGGGTACCAGTACGCCGATGGCAGCGCCAGTACCGGGCGCCTCCATATTCTCGAAGTGCAGCGCCTCATTCGCATCATGCCCAAGGTGGTCATCGCCGTGGTGCCCGGCTGGGCTGCGGGTGGCGGGCATTCGCTGCATGTGGTCTGCGACCTGAGCATCGCGAGTTTCGAGCACGCACACTTTAAGCAGACGGATGCCGACGTCGGCTCCTTCGACGGAGGGTACGGAAGCGCATACCTGGCCCGCCAGGTCGGCCAGAAGTTCGCACGTGAAATCTTCTTCCTCGGCTCTGAGTACAGCGCGCAGCGGGCATTTGAAATGGGAGCAGTGAACGCTGTGGTCCCACACGCCCAGCTTGAGTCGACAGCGATCCAGTGGGCCGAGACGATCCTCGATAAGTCCCCCACGTCCATCCGAATGCTGAAGTTCTCGCTTAACGCGATCGACGACGGGCTGGCCGGACAGCAGGTGCTCGTGGGCGAGGCTACCCGACTCGCCTACGGCACGGACGAAGCGGTGGAGGGCCGGGATGCGTTCCTTGAGAAGCGCAAGCCCGACTGGGGGCCCTATCCTTGGCAGTTCTGACCCACCCCAGAAGCTGGCCTGCCGGGGTCATCCGATAGCGCTAGAGTTACGCGATGGATTTCGTTGGGCATCTCTGGAACACGATCGGGTTCTTCTTCTGGGTCTTCGTTTTTATCGCCTATCTGTCGGTCATTTTCTCGGTCATCAAAGACGTCTTGCGTGACAGCACTTTCGCGGGTGGATACAAGGCACTCTGGATCATCGCGCTCGTCTTCATCCCGTTCCTTACGGTGCTGGCGTACCTGATCTTCCGCGGTCGCGGAATGACCGCGCGCGAGCTCGCTGCCCGTGGCCAGGCACAGGATGCCACGGCCGCCTATATGAAGAAACTCGCCGGATCCGGTTCAGCTGACGAGATCACGAAGGCCAAGGCACTGCTCGATGCCGGCACGATCACGCAGGCCGAGTTCGACACGATCAAAGCGCACGCCCTGGCCCAGCCCCTCCCCTGGCGGGTCGGAACTGTCGGCCAAAGAGGGCATTAAAGGTTGCCGAGACCGACTCCAAGGATGACGAACCCCACGAGCATCAGCACGACGATGGTGATCACGCGCGAACTGGAAACGATGCGATCACGGAGTATCCGCAAGGGCGCCTTCATCCGATCGGGCGAAATCAGGGTCATGACCACGGGCACTGCCACCGACGAGACACCGACCAGTACGTAGATACCGAGGCTCACGGCTCCCTGAGCGGGCGTGAGCCGATGGCCGACCAGCACGATGCCCGCGGCGATCGCGAGCACGAGCGCCTTGGGGCGCACGTTCAGCGCCAGACCAACTCCGACCGCTCCGGCCGGGGGGATGTTGTTGAGTCTCCCCAACCACTTCGGCTCTACCGGTTCCTCAGGGCGTGGACGCAGCAGTTGGCTGATCCCTACGCCGAACAGCACAACACCAATGAGCACCTCAAGCCACCCCGCGATGGGTGACGGTCCACCCAGAACGACAGGGGGAAGCAGCGTGAATGAGAGGGCGAAGACCCCGGTGACGAGGAACAGGCCGGCCGTCCACCCGATCAGGTACGCAAGGGCGGTGCCGCGCCTGCTCGACATCAGCAGGATGAGAGTGACAAGCAACGGCACCGTGCTGAGCGCGACGGCAAGCGCCAGAGGCAACAACTGCCCAATCGCTACAAGCATGGCCCTACTTTAGCCAGGAGGTGTGTCGGCGAGGCCGAGCAAAGGGCTATGAATGCTCTGCACTCTTTGACGGCCTATCGAAATGAACGGACGTGTGCACCAGCGGTGTGCCGCCCTTGGGCCGAGGGCGTGGCAACCC
>JAYSPT010000008.1:0-5368 GCA_043721995.1 Salinibacterium sp.
CTCCGGCGGCGCACTGCTGCTCGCCGGACTTATTATCAGCGCATTCGCGCTCATGCGACGTAGACGACCGTTATCGGCAGGATAGGCATCGGGGACTACTGAGGGTTTTGGTTACTCGTTGACCTCAACCCTCGGCAGTCCCGTGCGCCCGAGGTTGAGATCGCCGGGTCGTCCGAAGTCCCAGCGGTTCGTGATGGCCGCGTTTTGGGGCGAGATCGCCAAGGGACTGTTGCCCGCTGAGGCGGCCGAGGCCATTGATGTGTCGCAGCCGGTCGGCCAGCGGTGGTTCCACAACGCTGGCGGCATGCCCCCGCTTGATTTGAAGTTTCATCCGTCGGGCTGCTACTTGTCTTTCGCTGAGCGTGAGGAGATCGCGCTGCAGAGAATTCAGGGCAAGGGCGTGCGTGAGATCGCGCGAATGATCAGTAGAGACCCCAGGACGATCTCGACAGAGCTGCGTCGCAACGCTGCCGTTCGCTATGGAAGACGCGGATATCTTGCGTGCCTCGCGCAGTGGAAGGCAGACCTAGCGGCGCGGCGCCCGAAGCTCGCGAAGCTGGTTGCCGACCCGCAATTGCACGCATACGTGCTCGAGCGGCTCTCGGGGCAAATCCATCGACCAGACGGGGCCGTCATCGCGGGCCCTCAACCACCGCGATTCACCGGAAACAACAAGCCGCACCGCAAGGATCGGTCCTGGTCATCGGCGTGGAGCCCGGAGCAGATCGCGAACCGCACCGGCCCTGCCTGATGGTGTTCGAATGACCCGCGTTCGAGACAACGGGACCGTCTTCCTGCGTGGAATCCGCTTCCGCGTAAACCGCACCCTTTCCGGAACCCTCGCCTACCTCGTCGAAACCAAATCGCCCCTGCTGGTCTTCGACGACCAGGGCACTCTGCTCATCGAACACCCCTGGCCGGAATCCGGGACCAAATACGTCGGCAGCGGCCAACCGAGAGGGCCACGAGGACCACGCAAAAGTTCCCGAGTGTTACTGATGTCCTGAGACGTCAAGTGTTACCGATGTCCGGTTGAATCCGCAGGTGGAGCGTCAGGTGATCGGGGTTCGCGCAGCGCTGAAGCAGTCGGGCCTGGACAATAGGCCGATCAGTGTGCACGACAAAATGCGCTCTTTGGGGATGATCCCGATCCCATCGAAGGTCGGCATAGACGTCGAGAGTCATCGCAGCAGAGGCGTGGCCGAGCATTCTCTGAACTGCTTTAACGTTCGCGCCAGCGGATACTGCAAGGCTCGCAGCGGTATGCCGAAGGTCATGGCGCGTGAGGCTCTCGGGGAAATCGGAGTCCAGTTTGCGTGATGCAGCAATCGCCCTCACCCACCATCCATTTCGCGGGTCGGGCGGCCGCAGAAAGTTGGTGCCGTCGCCGAAGAGCAGGTCGACTTTTGATTTGTTCTTTGACTCGTCGGCGAGCCGATCTGTCAGGAAGCTTGGGTAGGGCACACTTCGAGATTCATGCGACTTCGGTGTGCCGATGATGATCGCTCCACCGACCATGACAGCGTTGCGTTGCACGTTGATTCTGCGACGAGCTGTATCGAGATCTCCGACCTGGAGAGCGGTGACTTCGCCCCGACGAAGTCCAGTGCTAGCAAGGAAGTCAACGAGGGTGCCGCGTGGCCCGCTGTTGCTCGCGAGCAGCTGCACCTGTGAATGGGACAGATAAACTCGCGCCTTCCCGACCTTTCGAGGGAGATTTACGTCCCGCGCGGGGTTCGAGAGGATGCGCCGGTCACGGACGGCAACATCAAGGATCGATGCGAGAACTCCAAACGAGCGAAGCACCGTCGTGGCGCCGCCCTTCTGTTGACTAACCCACGCTTGAACGTCGGTGAAACGCACGTCAGAAATCTTCACGTTTGCCCATCGGGGCGATACGTGCAGTCGCCATGCGATCTCGAGCGGTCTGGATGCGGAGGGCTTCATGTGGCCGTGGTGCTCGAACCACTCAGCTATCTCCTCGCGCCGCTCGGCGAGCCAGATTCGGCGCCAGATCTCCCAAATTTGAGTGAGGCGTTCGCAGTGATGACTGCTATTGAGTTCGACTCTTGGTTGGCGGCCGCAAAAGATGGCCGCTACCTCCGGTAGTCGTTAGAAGAGCGCAAGGCCAGCTCAGTGTTGCATGCACTCCGTGAGTGGTCGACACTCAACCGTGAGACGGCGAGGCTTCAAGTAATGTTTGACCTCGGAAAAACGACAACCTCCGAGGCTGTACCGCATTCTGCTCTTCGCCCTTCTGCTCAGCACTGAAGCTCGTCTACTTGACGCTAGGCGCTAGGCGCTAGGCGCTAGGCGCTAGACGCTAGACGCGAGTCCGATCGACTCGCGGCCTACTTGAAATCAGCCGGCTGGCACCTGGGCTGACTGTGAGTTCCATAACTTCGTACGACACGGCTGCAGGAAAGCGCTATCGCGTGCGGTACCGGAAACCCGATGGCGCTCAGACCGACAAGCGCGGATTCGCAACGAGAATAGGAATGCACTCCACTGCTGCGGCAATATTTCCTGAAAAGTACCGACCTGTCCTTCCACGGGACAGGGATCCTCGACAACGTTGCCGCGGAACTCAACGCGCGCCCACGCAGGCGCCACGGCTATCGCACCCCTGCACAAGTCCTCACCAAGCTGCTCTCGAATCAATCAAATCAAACCGGTTTTGCACTCACCGCCCGAATTCGCCGGCTTTATGTCGGGCGGGTTAAGCGCACGACCACTTGTCCGCGGACGTATCGATGCCAATGGTGGCGTAGGAGTGCCCGCCAGCCGTCCCCCTTGTGGCACGGCCGAGGAAGGGCCGACTATCGAGCGAGCTTCAGATCGCGAACCCCGAACCCGCCTCGAGGTGGCAATACAGCTTTCCCTCTGAACCGATGCGCTTCGGTATTTCGGCGCCAGAGTTCATGGCGGAACTAGCCCGAGTTGGGGTCTGTCTTCCATGACTGCGCTGGCGCGGAACGGGACTATGGCATCAGAATTGCGACGTGAGCGATGAAGTGGATCGATTTGTGAAGGGGCTGGAACTCGGCTGGCAGCGGTATGCATGCGCCAAGGTACTGGAGGACATTCGGTCGTCGGCAACGTTTGTTGAGCATCTCAAATGGCGACACCCATACTTTGAACTTAACGGTTCCGCCGTTCTGAAATGGTTCTGCGCGAAGGGGTGGATAAACGTCTACTTCTTTCGCGGGTGCGAGTTGACCGATACCTCAGGCCTATTCGAGCTGACAAATAATACGAAGATGAGAACAGTTCGAATCTACGCCGACACAAATCTTTATCGACAAGGGTTTCGCGACCTGATTACCGAGGCCGCCGATCTCGCGGCAGCCTGAAAGCGCGCGCCAGTACGAACTCAAGGTTCCCCTTCAACACGGCACGGTGTCGCTCTGGACGTTCCTCTTGCGGTCCCTACCTGAAGCGAGAAGCGGATCTTCGTCATTGATTCTTTTGGCATTCGCACACGATTGATCGGGGCTACTGCGTGAAAGCCGTAAAAAGTGCCTGTTCAAAGGACGCGTTACGTGTTGATCCGGTTTTTAATCTTTATCAGGTACAGGAGGAATTTCCGATGAGAAGGTGGACGTGCCTGATGTCGCGTTCCCCCTGGACCTGTACATCCAGAGGTACGCAGGCGGATGACCGGCCCACAAGTGTGAACCCGCCAACCCACCAGACCCCACCGGGCCCGCTCGACGGTGTGGAGGCATCACAGCTTGTATAGGTAACGGAAGAGTAGCCGACGGCGGGCCCGCGCTCGGTCTTAATCCCAGCGTATGTTTGGGCTTCTTCGCCGATGGTGACCGTCACGGCGTGATCCGGAATTAGGCGGGTCCCGATTTTGAAGAAGCGAATTCCGTCAGTGTCTACAGCGTCTCGCGCGTCGGGCGGTGGGACACGACCATCTGCGTAGCCGGGGTAACTGAGTGGTCCCAAAATCCAGTCTCCCGCGGTCACGACAGATTTCTCCGGGCGCGAGTCACCACACCCTACGCTCGAACTCCCCCTCGGCGGAACCACCGTAGTGGGGCTCGCAGGACCTGTTGTCACCGCCCTAATGCAGGACGAAAGAGAGACCATAAGCACCACCGCCAGCATAGATGTGAGCCAGACGGAACGTTTGACCAGAATATGCATTGCTCTGTTCCCTTTCGCGATGACTCTACTCGTCAAGATTTGAAGAGGGCAGCATCGCGACCATCGAAATGGGTGCCGGGCAATACGTTCCAGCCCTCGGACGATTCCTGTCCGTCGAAGGCGGCAACGTCAACGACTACAACTACCCCAACGACCCGGTCAACGGCACGGATTTCGGTGGGAGGTCCTTGGATCCTGAACCACCAGTTAGGTTCCTCGGATACTCCTACGATTACGAATGGATGATCGGATCAGTGAGTACGTATGGCGGTGCGGCGGCCGCGATGAGTGTCCTCGCGTCAGATCCGTCGGCAATATTTCCGTTCCCTGTCTCAGGGTGTGCAAGCCTTTCTCAAGGCTCGTCTCGCACACTCGCAGCGCTCGGGAATTTACCCGACAGCGTAGGTACGCTAAATGTCTCGAGAGCGGCCACGACTGTGAGATTGACGGTTGTGTCGGGGGCTATTTCGACGATCCCGCTTCGACGGTTACTTTTAGAACCGTTGAGCGCGGAGGCGATCTACTCTTACAGCAGCAAGCGAGGTCGGTCGGATTGAAACGTTTGTATTTGCTTGGTCGCGCCGGTACACATATCGGCTCGTTTTTAACCTGGCGGGCCCAAGCGATCAACCTGTGAAGCGCGCCAGCGGGCTGGCGGGCACCTGGATTGGGACGGAGAATGGTGTGACCGATTGCCCTCAGAAAAAACCTGCGAGCGATCGTGTGGACAACCTAGACCCCACAGAAACCCCATAACTGCCCGAGATCTGGCAGGGCCGAGATTGGCTGACGAGTGCCTTAATCCCCCCAAAACACTGGTGTCGAAGATGGCGGTCACCAGATAACCGGGGGTGAATTAGAGTTCAAATCCCACAGCCTCCGCCGAGCGGAAGACCCGAAATCCCAGTAACCGTGGGGTTTTTGCTTACCCGAAGTGGGGAGACCCCATGAAAACTCCGCGGCAACTGGGGCCGGGCAGCATTGAGGCGGTGCGAGACGTTGTGCCAATCGTCATCTCGCGGCTGGCACGGGGGAGCCGATCGTGCACCTGTTTCGTACTGCGGTCCGGGGCTCCATCGACGGGCTTGACTTTGTGCCAGTCGGGGCAGCGTTTGGGGCGCTCAGCCTCGGTTTCCTCGGCGAAGGGGATACCGAGACTATTTACGAATCCGGCTCGTGGACGCGCCTGACCACCAAGCGCGGCCACATGCCC
>JAYSPT010000009.1:0-46244 GCA_043721995.1 Salinibacterium sp.
GATGCCCGATTGTTGGCAATCGAGTTGATGAAGTCGTTGGTGAATTCCTCCGAGCTCACATATCGAACGCGGATGCCCGGGTACAGGCTTTCGGCATAATGACCAATCGCGTGCAGGAGATGGGTTTTGCCGAGACCCGATTCTCCATAAATGAAGAGAGGGTTGTACGCCTTCGCCGGCGCTTCTGCAACAGCAACAGCGGCTGCGTGGGCGAAGCGGTTCGATCCGCCGATAACGAAGTTGTCGAAGCTGTACTTCGGGTTGAGGCGAGAGTCTGAGCGACGCGTATTCGTCTGGTCCGGCAGTGGCACGGTGATCGGCTCAATGTATTGCTGGTCACTCGAATCCGTCGTCTGCTCCAGAACGTCCTGCTGGATCTCTGGATTGACGACGATCGCGAAATTGCTGACGTCCTCATCATCGTCCAGGCCCGCAATAGCGTTGAGGAGGGGAAGGCGGATGCGCTGCTCCAGCATTCCTCGGGTGAGCTCGTTCGGCACTTCAAGGTACATCGTGCCCGCCATGATTCCTTTCGGCTCGACGAGGCTGATGAACCCCATGAGCTGCGGCGTGATGCGGTCATCCGAGCCGAGGCGCGTCAGGATCGACTGCCAGATCTCGCGGGTGGAGTCTGGTGAATCGACCATTCGTGCCACATCCTCATTGGTTTTACTCACAGGGTTATCCACGGCCCAGGCGACGCAGGGGCCTCGCCCCTTCACTGTTGTTCCCACGAAACGACTGGCTTTTACCTTAGTTGTCCACAGCATGTCGCTGCCAACCTCAATTGGCTTACTGTGGATAATGCCAGCCCATATCGCCTAAAGTTTGACCGGGCACGATTAACACCGTATTTTTAGGTAGTTGACTTCTGGCCACCAGGCCATCCCACATCTTCCGGCTTCAACGCTGGGCTTTGGAGCTATCACCATGAGCAAGAGAACTTTCCAGCCGAATAATCGACGACGCGCCAAGGTGCACGGTTTTCGTTTGCGGATGCGCACGCGCGCGGGCCGTGGAATCCTTTCCGCGCGTCGCCGCAAGGGCCGCATCGAGCTGTCGGCCTAACCCCTTCCGTTCGGTAGCCGACAGGTGCTCGCCAGGGTGAACCGGGTGACGCACCCCTCCGACTTTCGCGTCGTAATGCGCCACGGACGGAAAACCGGAACGGGCAAGATTGTGTTGCACGTGCTGGTTCGAAATGGCGTTGCGCCGCCACGGTTTGGCTTCATTGTTACAAAGTCGGTAGGGGGCGCAGTGACGCGCAACCTCATCCGTCGGCGCCTGCGAGCGGTATGCCGCGAGGTGCTGCCCAATGTTCCTCCTGGCACGGATGTCGTCGTCAGGGCCCTACCAGGGTGTGAGCAGATCGACTGGGTTAGCCTTTATCGGGAGATCGCCGAAGGGATCGGCACACTAATGACCACCTCAACCGCGAGGGCGCGATGAACAGCGTTGTGACCTTCCTACTTCTTGCGCCCCGCAATATGTGCGTCGCTGCACTCACCGCATATCGCACTGTCATCTCACCGCTCTACGGTGACGTCTGCCGCTACTATCCCTCCTGCTCGCACTACACACTCCAAGCCATCCAGCACCACGGAGTCTTCCGCGGGGTGTGGCTGGGAACCCGTCGCATCGCGAGATGCCACCCCTGGGCCGAGGGCGGCATCGATGACATTCCAGGCGACCGGCACGATCACTACGCAGTGACCCGATCAGGGTTTGTTGTCGCCAACTCGCGGGGAGCCACTCCGAGCCTGGCCGGCTTTAGCCATAGAAAGGGCTGATTTCAACCATGGATTTTGGCGCAATCATCGGTACGCTCCTGTGGCCGATCAAATGGGCGGTCGAAGCGATCCTGGTCGTCTTCCACACTTTTTGGACGACTATCGGTCTCGATGCGAACGCGGGTGGCACATGGGTGCTCTCGATCGTGGGGCTTGTGCTGGTTATCCGGGCAGCCCTCATCCCGATCTTCGTCAGGCAGATCAAGAGTCAGCGGCGAATGCTCGAGGTCGCACCGCAGCTCAAGAAGATCCAGGACAAGTACAAGGGGAAGAAGGACCAGTTCTCGCGCGAGGCGATGTCACGCGAGACCATGGCGCTTTACAAGAACACAGGCACGAACCCACTGAGTTCCTGCCTACCGTTGCTCCTCCAGATGCCAATCTTCTTCAGCCTCTTTTCGGTGCTCAGTACCGCCCAGAAGGTCAATGCCGACGGCAGCCATGATGCGGGGATCGGCCTGCTGAACAAGGGCCTTTCCACGTCATTCGGTACGTCGTCGCTTTTTGGTGTGGCACCGCTGCACCTCTCGATCAGCACGGCTCACGGCAACGTCGCGGTCATTGTGATTGCCGTAATCATGATCATCCTGATGACGGGATCGCAGTTCGTCACACAACTGCAGATCATGTCTCGCAACCAGTCGCCGGAGATGAAGTCCAGCCCGATGTACCGTCAGCAGCGAATCTTGCTGTACCTGCTGCCGCTCGTGTTTGCTTTCTCGGGATTCACCTTCCCGCTCGGCGTGATGTTCTATTGGCTTGTCTCGAACTTTTGGACGATGGGCCAGCAGTTCATCGTCATCCGGAACATGCCGACTCCTGGTAGCGAGGCGGCACTGGCTCGAGAGGCACGACTGGCCAAGAAGCAGCAGCGTCGCCCGATCACAATTGAGGAGCTTGCACCGGAGGGGCCGCTCATGATCGACGAACCCATTAAGCCCCAGCGACAGCAGCCCGTGAGCAAGTCCCGGGCGAAGAAGAAGAGCGGAAATAACAAACGGTGAGCGACACGACTGAGACGCAGGAACCCGACGCAGACCTTGGCGCCGTCGAAGAAGGCGAGACGGAGATCAATGATGCCCCGAGCGCGGGGCAACTTGAGCGAGAAGGTGACATCGCCGCGGACTATATCGAGGAGCTTCTCGACATCATGGATCTCGATGGCGATATCGAGATCGATGCACGCGGCGGTCGGGCGTACCTGTCTGTAACGTCCGGCGAGGACACAAGCCTGAGGTTGCTGTCCCGCCCAGACACCGTCAACGCTCTTCAGGAATTGACCCGCATTGCGGTGCAAACGAAGACCGGATCGTTCTCGCGCATGATCCTCGACGTCGGGGGATCACGCCAGGCCCGTGTGGTGGAACTGGGGCTTTTGGTGGACAAGGCACGCGAGCGCATCGAGGCGGGTGCCGAGTCTGCGGCCTTGCCAGCAATGTCTTCGTACGAGCGCAAACTCGTGCATGACATTGTGGCCGAGCGCGGCCTCACTTCTGCCTCCGAGGGCGAGGGTCGAGATCGCCACACGGTGATTACGCGCGGCTGAGTTTCCAGCAGGCCGTTGCCGAGCGAATCCGCTCCCTACTCTTCCGGTGAATGTTTCACGTGAAACTACGAGGTGCTGTGACCATTCCCGACCTTGAGTCTGAGCCCACGGTTGTCGTCACCCTGTTCGGCGAGCAGGTGGAGTTGGCCAGGCGATACACGATCGATCTCGCCCGCCGCGGTGAAGAGCTCGGCCTAATCGGGCCGCTGGAGCTACCGAGACTATGGACCCGCCACATCATCAACTGCGCGCTGCTCGCCCCCCTGCTCAAGCCGGGTCGCTTAGGAGATGTCGGCAGCGGGGCCGGGCTGCCGGGAATGGTCCTCGCCATCGCTCGTCCCGACGTGCACGTCGTGCTCATCGAACCCATGGAACGCAGGGTTGACTGGCTTCTCCATGAGGCCCGCGAACTCGGGCTCGGGAATGTGACGGTCCTGCGCGCACGCGCCGAGGATGCACGTCTCGACGCCCCACTCGACCAGGTCACGGCCAGAGCAGTGACCGCACTGTCCAAACTAATAGCAGCAACGGCTCCCCTTCTCCGCACGGGCGGCGAGATGATTTTCATGAAGGGATCGCGCGTAGGACTCGAGGTGGAAGACGCGGCCAGGGCTATCCGGAAGCATCACCTTAGAGATGTCGAGGTGATCATCCTCGGGGCAGGGGTGACCCCGGAGGCCACCCGGGTCTTTCGGGCTACAGTGGACTGACCACGATCGACCCAGAAGGTTTCACGTGAAACATCCAGAAGGCGACATCGCCGTATCGACCACGGGCTTCGACGACTCGACACCGCTCGCTCGTGAGATCGCCGACCTCACCCGCCGCCGCGAGTCTCTCGCGGCCGAGCAGCTGCCGCTGCCGGGCGCGACCCGAATATTCACGGTCGCGAACCAGAAGGGTGGCGTCGGTAAAACCACCACGACCGTCAACCTGGCCGCCGCTCTGGCGCGCTCCGGTGCTCGCGTCCTAGTGATCGACCTCGATCCGCAGGGCAACGCGTCGACCGCGCTGGGAGTGGAACATCGCTCCGAGACCGCGAGCGTGTACGACGTCATCATCAACGATGAGCCCATGGCTGCCGTCGTACAGAAGAGCCCGGAATTCGCCGCCCTCTACTGCGTGCCGGCGACCATCCATCTTGCGGGTGCGGAGATCGAGCTTGTATCGCTGGTCGCTCGGGAGCAGCGTCTACGCAGCGCACTTGAACTGTTTCTCGACGAGTCTGCCGAGCTCTTTCACTATGTATTTATCGACTGTCCCCCGTCGCTTGGACTACTCACCATCAACGCCTTCGTTGCGGCCAGCGAGGTTCTCATTCCGATCCAGTGTGAGTACTACGCCCTCGAGGGACTCAGCCAGTTGCTGAGCAACATCAAGCTGATCGAGCGCCACCTGAACCCGCAACTGGCAGTATCGACGATTCTGTTGACCATGTACGACTCCCGCACGAACCTCGCCAATCAAGTCGTGCAGGATGTTCGCGAACATTTCCCGGCGGAGGTGCTGCGCACCGTTATCCCCCGCTCGGTCCGAATCTCAGAGGCTCCTAGTTATGGCCAAAGTGTCATCAGTTTTGACCCATCGTCACCAGGGTCGCTGTCGTACCAAGAGGCCGCGGCAGAAATCGCACATAGGGGAGGACCCGCTTAAGATGGCAACTCCAAAGCGAACCGGTCTGGGCCGCGGCATCGGTGCACTCATCCCCAGCGCAGACGCAGGCGACAGCACGCAGCGCCCAGTCGATGTATTCTTTCCCTCCGAGTCGGCAGGCAAGCAGGGGCTGCTCGCCGTGCCCGGTGCGCGACTTGCGAACCTCTCGCCCGATGACATTGCACCCAACGCGCAGCAGCCGCGCGTTCACTTCGACGACGACGACCTCAAGGAACTCGTTACCTCGATCCGAGAAATCGGAGTGCTGCAGCCGATTGTCGTGCGGCCCATTGCCGGAGCGACGAGCGAGCCGCACTACGAGTTGATCATGGGCGAGCGTCGCCTCAGGGCAACCAAGCAACTTGGCCTGGCCGGCATCCCGGCGGTCATCAAGAACACGGCCGATGAAGACATGCTTCGGGATGCCCTGCTCGAGAACCTCCATAGGGCCAATCTCAACGCGCTGGAGGAAGCGTCCGCGTACCAGCAGTTACTGGCCGACTTTGGGATTACCCAGGACCAACTCGCGACGCGCATCGGACGCTCCCGCCCCCAAATCACGAACACGTTGCGCCTACTCAAGCTGCCAACGTCGGTGCAGAATCGTGTGGCTTCAGGCGTATTGAGCGCGGGCCATGCGCGCGCGATCCTTGCCGCCGGTGACACCGCGGCGATGGAGCGCCTTGCCGACAAGATCGTCAACGAGGACCTGTCCGTGCGAGCCGCTGAGGCCGCAGCCGGCCAGGTCTCACCCAAAGCGTCGCGCCCGAAGCCCGCGGCCGGCAAGCGCCAAGGGCAGCTCGATGAGGTGGCGGGGCGCCTCGGTGACCGGCTGAATACGCGAGTGCGAGTGAGCCTCGGCGCCACAAAAGGCCAGATCGTGATCGACTTCGCGACGGTAGGTGACCTCAACCGAATCCTGGGTGAGCTCGGTGAGCCCGGTTTCCAGCGCTAGACCCGCGCCTCGGCGATAGCGGCCTCGGCGAGCGCCGAGTAGACCCATCCAAGGTCGTGACCAGCCGCCTCAAGCGCCTGTGGCAGGATCGAAGTCTCGGTGAGCCCGGGCAGTACGTTGGCCTCGAGGAACCACGGCGTACCTGCCCCGTCGACTATCAGATCGATGCGAGAGAGGTGCCGCAGCCCGAGCGCGCGGTGTGCCGCCAGGGCCGCCTCAGCGGCGCGCTGTGCCGTTTCAGGTGCTACCCGGGCTGGCACATAGAACCGCGTCTCCCCCGCGTTGTAGCGCGCCTCGAAACTGTAGACGCCCGAGAGCGGCTCGATCTCGACGGCGGGGAGTGCCACGGGCCCATCCCCGCTGTCGATGATTCCGATGGCGATCTCAGTGCCGGTGATCCGTTGCTCGATGAGGGCGACATCCCAATAGGTGTAGGCGTCAATCATTGCGCGAGGCAGCAGCGCACGGTCGTCAACCATCGTGACACCCTGCGCCGAGCCGCCCTGTGCGGGCTTGACCACCAGCGGGCCGGAAAACTCGTCCGAGATCTCCTCGAGGATGCTGTTCGCCCCGAGTTCACGGAAGGCCTCTCGCGGCAGAGTGATCGAGGTGGGTGTGCGCACGCCGACCCGACTCACAAGAGTCTTCGCGGTTGGTTTGTCCCAGGCGAGCCGTGACGCGTCAGCCCGCGAACCCACGTAAGGAATACCGATGAAGTCGAGGAGACCACGAAGCGCTCCATCTTCACCACTCGCTCCGTGTAGCGCCGGCCATACCACGTCAGGACGAGTCGCGCGCAGGTAACCCAGAAGCGAGGCGTCCGGGTCTCTCAGTTCGACCGTGATGCCGTGCTCGGCGAGGCTGTCGGCCACGCGACGCCCGGAGCGCAAAGAGACGTCACGTTCGTGGGAGATGCCACCAGCGAGAACGAGCACGCGAGGGCTAGCAGGTGCGGACATGCTCTAACCGAGGTTCGCGGGCGGATTGCTGATCGACTTCTCGGGCCGCACGGTCGCTAAAGGCCCGGTCTGAGCGAACGTAGTCAACAGTTCCTGCTCGCCGCGGACGACTGTCGAGAGGCGGCGGATGCCCTCGCGGATGAACTCCGGTGTCGGATAGCAGAATGCGAGCCGGAGCTTGTTGCGGCCCGAACCGTCCGCGTAAAACGCCGTACCGGGAGTGTAGGCGACGAGCTCTTTCACCGCCCGGGGGAGCATCGACTTAGCATCGATGTTGTCGGGTAGCGTCACCCAGACGTAGAAGCCGCCGGCTGGGTGCGTCCAGCTCAGGTCGGGCAGGTAGTCATCCAGTGCGGCGAGCATGGCATCGCGCCGCTCCCGGTAAACCCCGCGGAAAGTCTCGATTTGGCCCCGCCAGTCGGCGACCGAGAGGTACTCGTTGATCACGTGCTGCGCGAAGGAGCTCGGCGACAGCACGGCTGCCTCATTGGCGAGAATGAGCTTCTCACGAATTGCGTGGGGAGCGAGTGCCCATCCCACCCTGAAGCCCGGCGCGAGAGTCTTGGAGAATGTGCCGAGGTAGATGACGCCGTCCTCCTCGACAGAACGCATCGCGTGGGGCGGCTGGCCCTCAAAGTAGAGCAGGCCGTAGGGGTTGTCCTCCAGAATCAGGATGCCGTTCGAGCGCGCGATCTCGAGGATCTCGAGTCTGCGCTCCCAGGTCAGGGTTACCCCGGCGGGGTTGCTGAAGGTCGGCACCGTGTACAGGAACTTGATCGTTTTGCCCGCGGCCCTGGTGCGCGCGATGGTCTCACGGAGGGCCTGCGGGATGAGCCCGAACTCGTCCATCGCGACGTGGTTGATGTCGGCCTGGAATGATTTGAAGACGGTGATTGCGGTCACGTAACTGGGCGCCTCCGCAAGAACGACGTCACCGGGGTTGATGAACAGCTTCGTGACGAGTTCGAGAGCATGTTGTGATCCCGTGGTCACGACGATGTCGTCGACACTGGCCCGGATACCCTCCAACGCCATGACCTGCAGTATGTTCTCCCTCAGTGCGGGCATCCCCTGCCCGGACCCGTACTGCAATGCAATCGACCGGTTCTCGTCGAGCATAACTCGGTCAATTGCGGCTGTGACCAGCTCTTTTGGCAGAGCAGACACAAACGGCATACCGCCAGCCAGCGACACAACTTCGGGGCGGGAGGCAACGGCGAACAAAGCGCGCACCTCCGAGGCGGCGAGCCCCGCCGTGCGGTCGGCATAGTGGCTGTACCACCGGTCGAGATTGTTGCCCTGGTTGGTCATAGCTTTCCGTTCGGTCACGAAGCTTCAACAGTATTACGGCAAGACGCAAAAAGCCCCGTCCCACAAAGGGGACGGGGCCACCAAAAGCCGGATGCGCGCCGACTAGCTCAGGAACTCGGCGAGATCAGCCTCGATGGCTGGCTTTGGCTTTGCGCCGATGACGGTCTTGACGACCTCGCCACCGCGAAACACCTTCATGGCGGGAATGGAGGTGATCTGGTACTTCATCGCCATCTGTGGGTTGTCGTCGACGTTGAGCTTCACGATCTTGATCTTGTCGGCGTGTTCCGCGGCAATCGCGTCGAGGATCGGGGACACGGCACGGCAGGGGCCGCACCACTCGGCCCAAAAGTCCACCATGATGGTGTCCTTCGAGTGGAGTACCACATCGGCGAATGTGGCGTCGGTCACTTCTTGTGCTGCAGACATATATCTTTCCTGTTCTTTCTAAACGGAGGTCGTAGCCGGTTCGAGCGGGTGTGCGCGCTCCAGCACGTCATGAGGAAGTCCCGCGAGGTAGTGCTCTGCGTCAAGGGCCGCGACGGTTCCTGAGCCCGCGGCCGTGACCGCTTGACGGTACGTGGGGTCGATCACATCGCCGGCGGCGAAGACTCCCGCGATGTTCGTGCGCGAGCTGCGACCATCGACAGCGATGGTGCCATCCGAATTTAGGTCAAGTTGCCCGTGCACAAGGTGGGTGCGCGGGTCGGCTCCGATCGCAATGAACAGGCCGCTCAGCTCCAGTTTTGTTTCTTTACCATCACGCGTATCAACGATGCCAATGCCGGTAACGAGCTCGTCGCCATAGATGTGCTCGACGGCACTGTTGAACAGGAACTCGATCTTGGGGTTGTCGAAGGCGCGCTCCTGCATCGTCTTGGATGCGCGCAGGCGGTCTTTGCGGTGAATCACGTACACCTTGTCCGCGAAACGAGTGAGGAAGGTCGCCTCCTCCATTGCGGAGTCTCCGCCGCCGACGACCGCGATCGTCTTGTGCCGGAAGAAGAAACCGTCACACGTCGCACACCACGAGACACCGTGGCCGGACAGCCGCGACTCGTCGGGGATGTCGAGCTTTCGGTAAGCGGACCCGGTAGCAAAGATGACCGCGAGTGCCTCATGAGTCTCACCGTTACCGAGGACCACACGCTTCACGTCACCTGCAAGCTCCAGCGACACGACATCGTCGAGGATGATCTCGGTACCGAACCTCTCAGCCTGGGCCTGCATGGCGATCATGAGCTCTGGGCCCTGAATACCCTCCGCGAAACCCGGATAGTTCTCGACCTCAGTGGTCTTCATGAGTTCGCCACCCGCCTCAACGGAACTGGCGATCAGCAGCGGCTGGAGGCTCGCACGCGCGGCATAGATGGCTGCCGTGTATCCGGCTGGGCCGGAGCCGATGATGATGATTTTACGCACGGTGCTGCTCTCCTCAGGTTGTCACTGCCCGGTATAACCCATCCTAACGACCGGCTATTCCACGCAATCGGGCGATGACGGGCCGTGAAATGGCGCGGAACTCCGCGTTACGCGCCAGCGCCAGGACCGTGCAGTAGGCGAAAGCCATGCCTGCGCCAGAAAAAGCCATCGAGACCACTCCACCAACGATTCCCGACACCGGGAAGGCGTTTTCTCCCAGCCAGCCGAGCGCGAACAGGATGCCCAGACCGACGCCCACTGCCGGAACCGCGGCGATCACGAACCACAGTGTCTGGCCGGCAACGGAGCGCGCGTTCAGTCCCCCGAGCTTCCGACGCAAAAGCACCGCGGCGAGGATCGCCTGGGTGGTCCCCGCAATTGTGAGCGTTACAGCGAGTCCGACCGCGATCAGGTTGACCGGGAATCGTGAAACGATCAACGCGCCCGCCACGAAGATGGTTGCTTGTGCGACCTGGATGAAAAACGGCGTGCGGGTGTCCTCGAGGGAATAGAACGTGCGTTGCAGCACGAACAGGATGCTGAACGGAACCAGTCCGGGAAGGAACGCCAGCAGCACCTGTCCGAGTGCCTGCACCTGCCCGTAGTCGCTGCCGAAAAGTGCTGCGAAGGGGTAGGCGAGAACCATTAGCCCAACAGCGGAGAAGACCATCACCAGCAGAATGGTGCGTAGCGATGAAGACAGGTCACCCCGCACCGCGGCAAGATCACCATCCCGCGCGTGGGCGCTCATTCTCGTGAAGTAAGCGGTCGCGATCGACACGGTGACGATTGAATGCGGCAGCATGAAGATGAGCCACGCGTACCGCAGAACGGCGATGGATGCTTCTCCCGAGGCAATCGAGGCGACGTTCGTCTCCACGATTCCCGCGACCTGCGTCACGAGGATCATGCCGAACGTCCAAGCCGCGGCTTTGCCGGTTCGGCCAAGCCCGACGCCGCGCCACCGGAATTCTGGGCGGTAACGCAGGCCAGCGCGCCTCCAGAAGAAGAACAGCACACCCGCCTGAGCCGCGATACCTACGGTTGCGCTGCCGCCGAGGAGGGCGATCATGGGCGGCGTCCAGGTCACAGCCTCCCGATGCGCCGGGTCGCCGCCGAACATCGCGATGAACGCAATGAGCCCTGCGATCGCGATCACGTTATTGAGGGCGGGTGCCCAAGTGAACGGCCCGAACACTCCTCTCGCATTGAGCACTTCGCCCAGAAGGCTGTACAACGCATAAAAAAGTATTTGTGGCAGGCACCAGTAGGCGAAGGCCGTTGCGAGCGCGATTTCGTCGCCGCTGAAGCCTCGGATACCCGACTGTGCATAGAGCCGCACGAGCAGCGGCGCGCAGATGGTGGCGATAATGGCCGCGCCGAGGAAGACCGCAGCGCCGAGTGTCACAATTCGGTTGATGAACTTCGCGCCACCGTCGGCGTGCAGTCCGGCCCTGACAATCTGCGGGACGAGCACGGCACTCAAGAGTCCGCCGGCGATGATTGCGTAGATGTTGTTGGGCAGCTGGTTCGCCAGCGTGAAGGCGTCGGCCCCGCCCCCAACAATGCCTATCGCCTGGGCGAGTACGAGCGCGCTGATGAAGCCGAGGATGCGTGACACCAACGTGCCCGACGCGAGCAGTGCACTCGCGCGGCCAATTCCCGAGCCGTTGCCCGACGGTGCGAGCTGCGGAACCAGCGGATCCTCACCAGAAAGGTCAGACATCCGGCGCTGCCGCTTTGCGCCTGCGAAGGATGCTGCGCACGATTCCGAACCCGAACAGTGCAATGACGAGGATAGCGATGACCACCACGATGGGGGTCTCCCAGCCTGCCTGCACGTTGACCTTCGTGCGCATCGAGGCACCAATAGGGATTTCGGAAACGCTCTGAAGCGACACGGCAATCCGAGCAGTCCCGTTTGAGATGGCCTGCACGGGGATCTGGCCTTTGCCCTGCGAGTCGGGTTGGATCGTCAGCTTCACGTGACTGTTCGTCACCGCAAGCTGTCCCGTGTCGGGCCGCACGGTGATGTAGACCGTCACGACCTGATCGAGTGCATTGCTCACGGTGATCGGCAGCTCCGACGGACCGTCGGCGAGAAGCGTGAATCCACTTGTCTCAACCAGGTGTACCGAACCCAGCAACTTATCCGATTCCGCGAGGAAACTTTCGGCGTCGACCCGCCAACTCGCGGAAGACCCTGTCCAGCTGTTGGAGAGCAGTCCGAGAAGCTGGAGGCGACGCGGAGCCGAAAGCGCCAGCGGGTCGGTGGCCACGGAGGCGAATTGCTGCTCCGCCTGCTCTGCACCGAGCATTCGCCCGGTCAGGGTCAGCCGCTCAGAATCTTGCGGCTCATCTTTAAGAGTCGCGGTGCCCGGGCTCGCGGCGATCACGGTCGACAGCGGGATACTCGTAATGCGCCCGTCCGCAGCGAGTTGTGCGAGAGTCTGGGCCAATCTCCCCCCGGTGGCGGGCGTTGCCCGGTCGAGCGTGGCGAGTACCATAACCTGCGTGCCGGAGTGGTTAGCGGCGGCTGCGCCAAGGGTGGTCCCCAGGGCGATCATCGCGGAGTTCCACGCATCGTCATTCGTTGCGCTTGCAGCATTGCGCAGCGCCGTCGACACTTCCGCATCAGAAACCACGACATGGCTACCGTTCACCTCGACTGTGCTGAGGCCGTCGCGGGCCGCCACGTTTCCTGACGACAGAATCGTCGAGGTGTACCCTTCGCCACTGAGGTCATTGAGGTCACGTGCAACAACAGTGTTCTCACGAGGCCATGCAACCGCGGTTACCGAATACGGCCACTCCAGCACGCTCTGTGTAGTCGGGAACGCGGGCAGCCCCGGCTCGACCGGTTTCGCGGTTGCGGTGGGCGTGGGCGTGGGCGTGGGGGCTGCGGTTACTTCGGGGGCGAACAGGGCTGGATCGACAGCGAAGCCGAATGATTGCGGCGCCAGGGTGGCCGTGCTACCCGATTGCGTGACGGCGGTGAGGTCGAGATCAGCGAAGCCAAGCGAGAACGTCTGGTTCGAGGCGGAGGCGAGCCGGTCGAGCCAGGCCAGCGCGGATGGTGGGGCAGCGCTTCCCAGCACCCGGATCGAAGCAATGATCATCGGGTCGATTCCGATTGCCACAGGTCGATCAACAAGTGCGTTCAATTGGCGACTTAGAGAACCTGCGGGAGATGTTAGCTGGGCAAGATCGCTCGAGGCGATGAGCCCCGTGGATCCGGCCGGTGCGACCAGCGCCGCCGCGACCGCCAGCCGCACGGGGGCCCCGAGCGGGGCATCCATGGCGCTGCCGAACGCGGTAGCGGGAATGACAGTCGACCCGGCGCCGGCGAGCCCCAGCGTGAGCGCGACTGCGACACGCATGAACACCGGGAAGACGGGCCGATGCGCGGAATTTCGCTCGGCCAGCATGCAGATGATTCTATTGTCTCGCCGCTGTGAGCGGCCTCATGCACCGCAGCAAGCCGCCTGTGGCAAGCTGTTGCCATGAGCGTCGCTGAGGCCCTAGCTCGCCTCGGCGCGTTGGCTGAGTCCACCCCCGTTGCGCAGCTCGCTGCGACGTTCGCAGCGGCAGGGCATGAGCTTGCCCTCGTGGGCGGACCCGTGCGGGATGCCTTTCTCGGCCGCGCATCCAGCGATCTTGACTTTGCTACGAATGCCAATCCCGACCAAATTCTTGCGCTGGTCAGACCGCTCTCCCAGGCCCAGTGGGATGTTGGGCGCGAGTTCGGCACGATTGCCGCGCGCATCCATGGCCAGATAGTGGAGATCACGACATACCGCGCTGACGCCTATGATGGGCTCACTCGCAAGCCCGTAGTCGCCTTTGGCGATTCGCTTGAGGCGGACCTCACCCGCCGCGACTTCACGGTCAACGCAATGGCGCTGCGACTGCCTGAGCGGGTACTGGTCGATCCCTCGGGAGGCCTCGAAGACCTCCTTGCGAGCCGACTCACGACGCCCGGTGGCCCCGAGTTGTCCTTCGGTGACGACCCGCTTCGGATGCTGCGCGCGGCGCGTTTCACCTCGCAACTGGGATTCACGGCAGACGAGGCCACCGTGCAGGCCATGTGCAAACTTGCGCCCCGCATCGAGATCGTCAGTGTCGAGCGGGTTGCAGCTGAGCTCTCGAAGCTGCTCCTCACGGATAACCCTGTGCCGGGCATCCGACTGCTCGTCGACACGGGGCTCGCGCGACTGGTGGTTCCAGAGGTGCCGGCGCTGCGGCTGGAGATCGACGAGCATGCTCATCACAAGGACGTCTACGAGCACAGCCTCACGGTGCTCGATCAGGCAATAGAGCTCGAGCGCGATCGTGAATTGCCCGATTCGCCGGACTTGGTGCTGCGTCTTGCGGCGCTCTTGCACGATATCGGCAAGCCGGCCACGCGCAAGATCGAGGCGGGTGGAGTGGTGACGTTCCACCATCACGACACAGTTGGCGCCAAGCTGGCGGCCAAACGCCTCCGGGCCTTGCGCTTCGACAACGACACGATTGCGTCGGTCGCGAGGCTTATCGAATTGCACCTGCGATTCTTCGGATACACCGACGCAGCGTGGTCCGACTCGGCCGTGCGGCGGTACGTGCATGACGCTGGCCCGCTCTTGGAGAAGCTGAACATCCTGACCAGAGCCGACGTGACGACACGCAATCGCAAGAAAGCCGATCGGCTCTCGTTTGCCTACGACGATCTTGAAGATCGCATCGCAGCGATTGCGATTGCGGAGGGCGTCGCGGCGCTCCGTCCCGATCTGGACGGCGAGCAGATCATGCTCCTGCTGGGAATCTCACCGGGGCGTGACGTCGGCCGGGCCTACCGATTCCTCCTGGAGCTGCGGCTCGATGAAGGACCGCTGGGTACTGAAGAGGCAGAGCGTCGGCTGCGTGAATGGTGGATTGCTCACCGCGTGAATTAGACACTCCCGATGGCAGTGGGGGCCTCGAGGGTCAGACGCTCGCAGTGATCCAGGCGTCAAACATCGCTCGCGCGACCGGGTCGGGATGCTGCTCGGGCGGCGACTTCATCAGGTAAGCGGATGCCCCGATGAGCGGACCCCCCAGGCCGGCATCGAGAGCGACCTTCGCCGCCCGGATGGCATCGATGACCACGCCCGCGGAGTTCGGAGAGTCCCACACTTCCAGTTTGTACTCAAGACTCGTAGGTGCATTGCCGAAGCCGTGACCCTCTAGGCGTACGAACGCGAGTTTGCGATCATCGAGCCATGGGATGTAGTCGCTCGGCCCGATGTGGACGTTCTTGGGATCCAGGGTTGCGCTGAGGTTGCTGACCACCGATTGGGTCTTCGAGATCTTCTTTGACTCCAGGCGGCCCCGCTCGAGCATGTTTTTGAAGTCCATGTTGCCGCCGACGTTGAGCTGGTAGGTGCGGTCAAGCACGAGCCCGCGCTCTTCGAACAGGCGCGCGAGCACGCGGTGCGTGATTGTCGCGCCCAACTGGCTCTTCACGTCGTCACCGACGATCGGGACGCCCGCAGCCGAGAACCTCGCCGCCCAGTCCGGATCGCTGGCAATGAACACCGGGAGCGCGTTGACGAACGCGACGCCAGCGTCCAAGGCCGCCTGTGCGTAGTACTTGGCGGCAAGTTCTGAACCGACGGGTACGTAACAGACGAGCACATCGGCGCCCGTGTCACGCAGCACCTGGGCGACGTCGACCGCCACCTCATCGGACTCGACCACTATTTCGCGGTAGTAGTCGCCGAGTCCGTCGAGGGTCTCGCCGCGCTGCACAATCACGCCCGACTTCTCCACGGAAGCGAATCTAAAGGTTGAGTTCTGGCTCGCCCAGATTGCTTCCGACAACTCGATGCCCACCTTCAGGGCGTCGACGTCGAAGGCTGCCACGAATTCGATGTCGCCAACGGCGTAGGCGCCGAGCCGATTGTGCATGAGCCCGGGGATCGTCGAGTCGGCCGCCGAATCGGCGTAGAAACTCACGCCCTGGATGAGCGCATTCGCGCAATTGCCGACGCCAGCGATGGCAACTTTCACGGTCATGTCGAAGTGCTCCTTGAGAGAGGAAAGGGATCATGACTACACTAGACAGGTTGTCCCGGGGCACTCGCCCTCGAGCCAACCGTCAACACCCTCCTGTTGCAGATCTCCTGCAACCGTTCTAGTCCGAAGGAGGTGGGTTTGTGACGCACCAGTACGAACTCATGGTCATCCTCGATCCAGAGATCGATGAGCGCACCGTGGCACCCAGCCTGGATAAGTTCCTCAATGTCATCCGTACGGATGGCGGCACCGTCGACAAGGTCGACATCTGGGGCCGCCGTCGACTCGCGTATGAGATTAACAAGAAGACCGAGGGCATCTACGCCGTGGTCAACTTCACGGCGAACTCCTCAGCAACCGTGGAACTCGATCGTCAGTTGAAGCTCTCCGAAGCGGTCATGCGCACCAAGGTGCTGCGTGCCGAAGAGGGGATGGCGCAGGTTGCCGCCGCGCGAAAGCTTGCCGACGAGAAGGCCGCCCGCAAGGCGGCCGCGCCATCGAAGGCACCCGCTGCCTCCGCACCTGCTGCCTCGGCTTCGCCGGCTGCACCGGCCGCCCCGGTAGCGGCACCGGCACCGGCTCGCGCCGCAACGCCAGCTGCGAAGGATTCGGAGTAGGCCATGGCGGGCGAGACCGTCATCACGGTCGTTGGTAACCTGACGAGTGATCCCGAACTGCGATACACGCAGAACGGGCTCGCGGTCGCCAACTTCACCATTGCATCCACTCCGCGCAACTTCGATCGTGCGAGCAACGATTGGAAAGACGGGGACGCACTCTTCCTGCGCGCAAGCGTCTGGCGTGAGTTCGCCGAGCACGTCGCCGGGTCGCTCACGAAGGGATCCCGCGTCGTCGCGACCGGTCGCCTGAAGCAGCGCTCGTACGAGACGAAGGAAGGTGAGAAGCGCACCAGCATCGAGCTTGAGGTCGACGAGATCGGTCCCTCGCTGCGGTACGCGACAGCCCAAGTCACCCGTGCGGCGTCATCGCGCGAGGGTGGTGCACCGCGTGGCCAAGTCGGCGCTGCAACAGAAGAGCCCTGGGCAGCGACTGCACCGGATGCCGGTGGCGACGTTTGGAACACCCCGGGCAGTTACAGCGACGAAACCCCCTTTTAACCCCAACTTTCTATCAAGGAAAAACAACTCATGGCAGGAAAGAGCAGCGGCGACCGCCGCAAGCCCATTCGCAAGGGCAAGGACGGCAAGAACGCCGCGCCGGCCAAGGCGATTCGTGTCGGCGTCATTGACTACAAAGACGTCGCAACCCTTCGCAAGTTCATCTCGGAACGCGGAAAGATCCGTGCCCGCCGCATCACCGGTGTCTCCGTCCAGGAACAGCGCCTCATAGCCACGGCAGTCAAGAATGCTCGTGAGATGGCCCTGCTTCCCTACGCCGGCTCTGGCCGCTAAGGAGCAACCAACAATGTCAAAACTGATCCTCACGCATGAGGTCACCGGTCTCGGTGCCCCAGGTGACGTCGTAGACGTCAAGAACGGATTCGCTCGCAACTACCTCATCCCCCAAGGCTTCGCCGTGGCATGGACCCGGGGTGGGGAGAAGCAGATCGAGTCGATCAAGGCCGCCCGCGTCTCGCGCGAGCACGCCACGCTGGAAGAGGCACAGGACCTGAAGGCTCGCCTGCAGGCAGCGAGCGTCAAGCTCACTGTCAAGGCAGGCGAAGGCGGACGCCTCTTCGGTTCGGTCAAAACCTCTGATGTTGCTGACGCCGTTGCGGCGGCGGGTCTCGGCCAGCTCGACAGACGCAAGATCGAAATCACGTCGCCCATCAAGGCGATCGGTGAGCACGAAGCCACTGTGCGACTTCGTGACGACCTCGTCGCGACGATCACCCTGCAGGTTGTTCCGGGCAAGTAAATACGGGCCTTTTCCAAGGCTCATTTTTCGGAAGGCGACGGGTCTATAGCCCGTCGCCTTCCCCCATTAGGGGGACATTCGGCAGGTTCTTTGTGCACAGGCCACGTAATCCGCAGCCAACCCTCAACTCGCAGTTTAAACATGTTTTTACACACATAGGGTGAACAGAAAAATACCTGGTCAGAAGCATTTTTAGGTACAAAATTTGTTAGTTATCCACAGTAAATTGAACAGGTTGCTCACACCGGCACCGGCGTTTCGTGCTCGTTCTGCACAGCGTCATCCACAGGCATGGTTGTGTACGGAGTGACCGCTTCCCTATCGTGAACCAGCCCCGGTAAAGCGAGCGAATCCAGTAAATCGCGCAGGTCGTGAGTGTCGGCGGTTGCCGCTACAACTTGGGCGTACGGTCATCCTTTGGAGGGGTCGAATGTCTATTGCTCACCTGGGGCTCGCTGCCGATCAACGGCAGGGCGAGTCGCGACTCGGTGGCGATAGTCGATCGGACCCACGCACGGATCGAGTCCCACCTCACGACCTACTCGCCGAACAAAGCGCGATCGGTGGAATGCTGCTGAGCAAAGATGCGGTCGCTGACGTGATTGAGACAGTGCGGGGCATCGACTTCTATATCCCGAAGCACGAGACGATCTTCGACGCGATAATGGCTCTGTATTCGCACGGGGAACCAACTGACGTCATCGCGGTCAGCGACGAACTGACGAAGACCGGCGAACTGACGCGGGCGGGTGGAGCCGAATATCTGCATACTCTCACCGCGCTCGTTCCCACCGCAGCCAATGCTGGTTTCTACTCCTCGATCGTCGCCGAGAAGGCGGTGCTGCGACGTTTAGTCGAAGCGGGCACCCGGATCGTGCAGATGGGCTACGCCAGCGAGGGCGAGGTTGTGGACCTCGTCAACAATGCTCAGGCAGAGATCTATGCAGTCACCGGCGGCGTCGAGAGCGAGGACTTCGTACCGCTCACCGAGGCTGTCACGACAGCAATCGACGAGATAGAGGCGGCCCAGGGCCGCGACGGCAAGATGGTGGGTGTCCCCACCGGTTTCGCGGAATTAGACGAATTGACCAATGGACTTCATCCGGGCCAGTTGATCATCCTGGCTGCTCGACCCGCGCTCGGTAAGTCCACGCTCGGCCTCGACTTCGCGCGCTCGGCCGCAATCAAGAACGGCATGCCGACCATCATTTTCTCGCTGGAGATGGGCCGCAGTGAGATCGCGATGCGGCTGCTGTCGGCTGAAGCATCCGTACCGCTGCAGCACATGCGCAAGGGCACCGTGCACGCAAACGACTGGACGACCATTGCCCAGACTCGGGGGCGTATCAACGACTCCCCGCTCTACATCGACGACAGCCCCAACATGACTCTCGTAGAGATCCGGGCCAAGTGCCGCAGGCTCAAGCAGCGCGTCGGCTTGAAGATGGTGATTATCGACTACCTTCAGCTCATGACCAGCGGCAAGAAGGTCGAATCCCGCCAGCAAGAGGTCAGTGAGTTCTCGCGCGCTCTGAAGCTTCTCGCGAAAGAACTCCAAGTGCCGGTGATCGCAATCTCGCAGCTTAACCGAGGTCCGGAGCAGCGCGCGGACAAGAAGCCCGCCCTGTCAGATCTTCGCGAGTCTGGCTCGCTTGAGCAGGACGCAGACATGGTTATTCTTCTGCATCGCGAGAGCGCTTACGAGGCCGAAAACCCACGTGCCGGGGAAGCTGACCTCATAATCGCCAAACACCGCAACGGTCCTACCCGCACGATCACCGTCGGCTTTCACGGTCACTTCTCGCGATTTGTCGACCTACCGCCGGGCTCGTAGTCGATTCCGCTGGCACCCCTCGACGGTGGTTCTCGCTGCGGGGACTATCCAGTCGGCGACCAGCGGGCACGCTTACACTTGGTTATGGCGCCGGACCGGCGCCGTGGTTCGAAAGAATGAGGGGTCTGCCGTGTCCGGTTCGACACTCTCGGGCTCGAAGTGGCGTGGAGTGGACGACGCGACGCAGTGGTACATCCTCATCGCGCGGGCAGTGCCCGCGTTTGCGCTCGCGCTGCTGATCACCTTCTCCGCTGACCACTCGGCCTCTCTCGGATTGGTGAGCCTCGGTATTTTTGGCATCACCACCGGCATAATTTTGGCAATTTCGGCCCTCCGTACGCTGTCACCCGTCGTGCGTGGAATCCTGCTGGCTCAGGCCACCGTCTCGATAGTCGTTGGGGTGGTGAGCCTCGTCGGCTTGCGCGCCGGGCTTCCCTTTCTGGTGTTTGCGATCGCCGCGTTCGCGGTTCCAACCGGATTCCTCGAGTTGTATTTGGGTGCGCGGGGTCGAAGGAGCCACCCAGCGGCGCGGGATCACATCTTCATGGGCGCAGTGACCGTGCTCACCGCCGTCGCCGTCCTCATTGTTCCGCCGGAGTTCGTGCAGAACTTTGCAGTGCCAGGCGGCGTGACTGGCCAGGTCACGGCATCCGTCGTCGTCGTCGGACTGCTGGGCGCATATTGGGTGATCGCTGCGGTGTACCTCGTGATCGCCGGGCTCTCGCTTCGATGGGGCATCGAACGTGCCGTTGACCGATCATCCGCCGGAAGCGGCGCGTGATGTCACAGCCTTCATGGCGCGAACGACTGCGACCGATTGAACTTCTCGCAATCTCTGCTGGGCTTGCACTGTTCACCGGCCTCGCGGTGCTGATGGCGACCCGCCAGATCGTGCTGGCACTCGTATTTATGGGAATTGCGTTCATCGTCTCTCTCGTCGGACTGGCGATGCTTGCACTTGCCGCGACCCCAACGGGCGAAGAGCGGATCGACCTCGCCGAACAGGATGCCGCCGGGCGTTCGATTCTCGATCGCGGTGATGACCAGCGAAACCGTGATTACCCCCCGGGCCCGCCGCCAGGGCACTAGTCCGACGCCGAGTTTGAGCGACTAATGTTTCGGAGCGCCGATATAGTCGACAAGTTTTGACGCGAGACCTGCGTAGGAAGCGGGCGTGAGTGCTCGCAGGCGCGCTTTGGCGGCTGCGCTGATGTCGAGCGCGTCGACAAACGCGACGAGATCGGCTTGGCCGATGCGCTTTCCGCGGGTCAGCTCCTTGAGCATGGCGTACGGGTCCGCGATTGAGCTATTGCCCGCTGCAACTTCGGCGCGGATAACCGTCTGGATCGCCTCGCCAAGAATCTCCCAGTTCGCATTCAGGTCCGCGACTAGCCGCTCGCGATCAACGTCGATTTCTCCGAGTCCGCGCTGGATGTTGTCCAGCGCCACGAGCGAGTGACCGAATGCGACGCCGACATTGCGCTGCGTTGACGAATCGGTGAGGTCGCGCTGGAGACGAGACGTGACGAGCGTCTGGGAGAGGGAATCGAGGAGTGCGCTGGAGAGCTCGAGGTTCGCCTCCGCGTTCTCAAACCGGATCGGGTTCACCTTGTGCGGCATTGTCGATGACCCGGTCGCTCCGGCTTGCGGAATCTGGCGGAAGTAGCCCATCGAGATGTAGGTCCAGATATCGGTGCAGAGGTTATGCAGCACGCGGTTCGCGTGGCTCATGCGTGAGTATAACTCCGCTTGCCAGTCGTGTGACTCGATCTGGGTGGTGAGCGGGTTCCAACTCAGCCCCAGGGAGGTCACGAACTCGCGCGAGATGGCCAGCCAGTCGAGCGTTGCATCCGCTGCAACGTGAGCGGAGAAGGTGCCGGATGCCCCACTGAACTTGCCGAGATACTCGGTGGCCTCCACCTGCGCAGCGATGCGCTGCAACCGGTGCACGAAGACCGCAAACTCTTTGCCCACGGTGGTCGGCGTGGCCGGCTGGCCATGGGTGTGGGACAACATCACGTCGTCGCGGGTAGCTACTGCACGCTCAACGAGGGCCGAGATAATGACGCGCAGTTTCGGTAACCAGACCTCGTTCACTGCTGCACGGATCGTGAGCGCGTAGGAGAGGTTGTTGATGTCTTCGCTGGTGGCGGCGAAGTGGGTCAGTTCGGCGACCCGGCTGAGGCCGAGGTCGGCCAACTCGCGTCGGACGAGGTATTCAACGGCCTTGACGTCATGTCGGGTGGTGGCTTCAAGTTCAGCGAGCTCATCGATCTCAGGCTGGCCGAAACCCGCCGCGAATGCGTCAAGGGCCCTGGCGTTATCGAGCGTGAGACGCTTCGATCCGAACAGTTCGTGCTCGCTGAGGTACAGCAGCCACTCGACCTCGACACGTACCCGGGCTCGGTTGAGTGCCGCCTCCGAGAGATGCTCGCCCAACGCCGCCACGGCGCCGCGATAACGGCCGTCCAGGGGGCTCAGCGGCTGTTCTGGCAGTGGGCTCATCTGACTCCCTGTTGGATTCCGGGCTTGATCTGCCGGAACAGCGCCGTGCAAGCCCGCTCGATCGTGGTGAGAACCTGGTCGAAGAGGGCCGCATCCGAATAGTACGGGTCCGGCACGTCCATCATCCCTGATTGCTCGGGGTCGAAATTCAGGATCAACTGAACCTTCGAGCGATCAGACTCGGTGGGAGCCCAGGTCTTTAGAATCCGCTCCTGGCTGCGATCGAAAACGATCACGAGGTCGAGATTTCTGAACCATGCAGTGTCGAACTGCCGCCCGCGATGACCCGAGCCGTTGTATCCGTGGTGTGCCAGCGCAGCCAGGGTCCGGTCATCCGATGGCTCACCAACATGCCAGTCGCCGGTGCCGGCCGAGATCACCGCGACTGCATTTTCGAAGCCAGCCCGCCTGACCAGAGCCTTGAAGATCGTCTCGGCCATCGGTGATCGGCAGATGTTTCCAGTGCAGACAAAACAGATGCGGAAGAGCGCAGATTCGTCGAATGTGCGCCCGAAGCTCATGCTTCATTCTCCCGCAGTTTTCCTCTCCCCCACAGGTCGCGATTCGTGAGCCTCACCCAATCACGATCGTGGGTCATTTTTGAGCCAAGCCCGAGGATGGATGCTTGTGTCGACTCGAAAGGACGCTATGACCCAGACACCACAACAGCCCGCAGTCCAGTCGGCCCTGCAATACCAATTGAGCGAGCTTCTCCGGGTACTTGATCACGTCACAAGCGCTCGGGGAAAGTACCTCCCGGTGGCGTCGACTCACTGGCGTGGTCCCGCCCGCTACGCCTTCGACCAAGGCATGGAACCGCTCCGGTCCGCTCTCGACGCGACAATCATGGCGGTTGGTCACGCGTGCGATGCCACGAGAACGGCTATCTGGGGCATGTCGGGCAATGAGTGAGTCGACGAACTATTGGATCGATAGCGAGGAGATGTATCGCCTCGCAGTGCTGCTTCAGCAGCTCACGAATGAGATGTCGTTAATTCGGGCGCAGTTGGTGATCGTCGACGGAATCGTGTCACCGGGTGAGCTCGCGCGCGCGGGCGCACCCTGGGCGGCCGGGAGGGCCAAGAGCGACATCTTCCAGGCGGAGATCTGCACGCAGGAGGTCGAACTGGCCGCGCGAGCGGCCACGATGGCACTCATGAGCGCCGCGGATGTTTACGGCATTGTGGAGGGTGGCCTCAAGGGGATCGGCGACCTGCTCGGCGGGAAGATAGCTGGTGTGCCCTAGTCAGCGTCGTGTCTTCGACCCGACGAGTGGCCGGAGCAGAACGCCGATGAGCCACGCGATCAGGCCGAGAACGAGCGCCCCGAGCACACCCCACCAGAAGGTGTCGACGTGCAGTCCGAAGCCGAAGAGACCGGAGACCCAGCTGGCCAGCAGCAGTAGCAGGCCATTGACGATCAGCGAGATCAAGCCGAGGGTGAGGATGTAGAGCGGGAACGTCACAATTCGAATCAGCGTCCCGACCACACCATTCACGATTCCGAAGATCACCGCGACCAACAGGAAGGTCAGCACGGTCTCGAGAGTGCCGCCGGGCGCGTACGGCACAACCTGGACTCCGGTGACGATCAAAGTGGTTACCCATAGGGCGAAAGCGTTGATCAGCAGGCGAAGCAGGAGTCTCATACCGCTAACTATGCCCTGTGCACTATAGGGACCGCCACCACGCCGTTAGGCTTTGACGGTGGAATCGTCGAAAGTGCGCCTGCGTCCCGAGATCGCAGCTATGGTGCCGTACCTTCAGGGCCGCACGGCCGCCGAGGACGCCTTCAAGCTCTCCTCCAACGAGAACCCTTTTCCGCCCTTGCCCGCAGTTCTGCAAGCGATCGCAGAGAGCAGCATCAACCGCTATCCGGAAGGCTCGGCGGCGGCCCTCCGAGAATTGCTGGGGGCCAGTCACGGCATTTCCGCGGAGCAGGTGCAGGTCGGGGCAGGATCGGTTTCCGTCCTTGCGCAACTCATCTCGGCCGCGGCATCTACCGGTGATGAGGTCGTCTATTCATGGCGCAGCTTCGAGGCTTATCCGCTTCTCGTGGCGACCGCGGGGGCGACCAGCGTGCAGGTCCCGAACACCTCCGATCACCGTCACGACCTCAACGCGATGGCGGCAGCTGTCACAGACCGCACACGCATGGTAATCGTCTGCAGCCCCAACAACCCGACTTCCACAATCGTGACCCACGACGAATTCGTGGCCTTCATGGCACAGGTCGCGAACGATATTCTCGTGGTTCTCGACGAGGCGTACATCGAGTTCGTGGATGACGCTTCGGCGGTCAAGGGCGCCACGCTGTTGGGCGCATACCCGAATCTCGTCGTTTTGCGCACCTTCTCCAAGGCCTACGGGCTGGCCGGCCTCAGGGTGGGCTACGCGATCGGTGCGGAATACGTGATGGACGCAGCCCGCTCGGTCGCCATCCCGCTCTCCGTTACCGAGCCCGCTCAGCGCGCGGCGATCGCATCCCTGCAGCACGAATCGGAACTCCTTGCCCGCGTTGCACGACTCAACCGCGTGCGCGACCAGATTTGGCGCGGCTTGGTTGCACAGGGGTGGGACATCCCGCAGCCGCACGGCAACTTCGTCTGGCTGCCCACAGGCGCAGAAACGACTGAGGCCGCTGAAATCTTTTCGCGCAACGGCATTGTGGCCCGACCACTCGTTGTGGGCCTGCGAGTGAGCGTCGGCGAGGCCGAATCTGTGGAGAAACTCCTAAGAGCTTCGGCGGAGGTTGTCTCAATGCGACGAACGGGCTCTTTGACGGCCACGTTAGATTAGACCGGTGACCTACACCCCCGCGACGGTTCAGCTGCTCTCGCAGGATGGCAAGCTCGTTGAGAGTGCGGCGTCAGAGAAGTACCTCCCGTATCTCGAAGCGCTCTCCGAGGATCAGCTGCGCGAGTTCCACCGTGAGATGGCGATCATTCGCCGCCTGGATCTCGAGGCAGCGAACCTTCAGCGCCAGGGACAGATGGGCCTGTGGATCCCGAGCGTCGGCCAGGAAGCCGCGCAGGTCGGTTCCGGCTTCGCCGCCAAACCGCAGGACCACATATTCCCCGCGTATCGCGAGCATGCGGTGGCACACATTCGTGGCGTCGATCCCCTCATCATCATCGAGATGCTTCGGGGGCTCAGCCACGGCGGGTGGGATCCGAAGAAAAACGGTAACTTTCACCTCTACACGCTGGTGATTGGCTCGCAGACGCTTCACGCCACGGGTTATGCCATGGGCATCCAGTTGGATGGCGACACGGCAACAGGAAATCCCGAGACCGACGAGGCCGTCATCGTCTACTTCGGGGATGGCGCATCAAGCCAGGGCGACGTGAGCGAGGCGCTCGTCTTCGCGGCCAGCTATCAGACCCCCGAGGTGTTCTTCTTGCAGAACAACCACTGGGCTATCTCAGTGCCGGTGGCCCGGCAGTCGCGCACCCCTCTTTACCTGCGCGCGAGCGGATTCGGCATTCCTGGCGTGCAGGTGGATGGTAACGACGTGCTCGCCAGTTACGCCGTTACCCGCGCACATCTCGATGCCGCCCGCAGCGGCGCAGGCCCACAATTCATCGAGGCGCTCACCTATCGCATCGGCGCTCACACCACCAGCGACGATCCGACCAAGTATCGGGATGATGCCGAGCTCGACTTCTGGGTCAAGGCCGACCCCATCCCACGGTTCGAGGCATATCTGCGCGGTCGCGGCGAGAGTGATAAATTCTTCGCCGATGTCATGCAGGAGACCGAGGACTTCGCCGCGGACATCCGCACGCGTACGTTCGCGCTCGGCCTTCCCTCCACCGAGAAAATTTTTAATCACGTCTATTCGGAGCCTCATCCCCTGATGCGTGCCCAGCAGCAGTGGCTAGCCGACTATGAGGCCTCTTTCGAAGGGGACCAGGCGTGACCGTCGAATCAATGAGCATGGCCAAGGCCATAAACTCGGGCCTTCGCCGAGCGATGATCGAGAACTCGAAGGTCATCATGATGGGCGAGGACATCGGCATGCTCGGAGGTGTCTTCCGCGTGACCGAAGGACTCCTCGCGGAGTTCGGAGAGCAACGGGTGCTCGACACACCGCTCGCCGAGTCCGGCATCATCGGCACGGCAATCGGCCTTGCCATGCGCGGCTATCGACCGGTGTGTGAGATTCAGTTTGACGGGTTCATTTTTCCAGGGTTCGACCAGATCACATCCCAACTGGCGAAGCTCACCTCCCGTCACGAGGGGTCCTTGTCGATGCCGGTCGTGATTCGCGTACCCTACGGCGGTCACATCGGTGCGGTCGAGCACCACCAGGAGAGCCCTGAAGCCTATTTCGCGCACACTCCGGGACTGCGGGTCGTCACGCCCTCGACGCCCCACGATGCCTACTGGATGATCCAGGAGGCGATCCAGAGCAACGATCCGGTGATGTTCTTCGAGCCCAAGAGTCGCTACTGGCCCAAGGCCGAAGTGGATGACGCGGCGAGCGGCATCCCGCTGCATTCGAGTCAAGTCGTGCGGGAGGGCACCGAGGTGACCCTGCTCGGATACGGACCGATGGTCAACGTGCTTCTGCAAGCTGCGGAGATAGCCGCCAGCGAGGGTACTTCCGCTGAGGTGATCGATCTTCGCTCGATCTCTCCCATCGACTACGAGCCGATTGTGGCATCGGTAAACAAAACGGGCCGCTTGGTGATTGCGCAGGAAGCACCGGGGTTCGTCTCGGTCGGTTCCGAGATCGCCGCGACTGTGACGGAGAGGGCGTTCTACTCCCTCGAGGCGCCGGTATTGCGTGTCGCTGGATTCGATGCCCCCTTCCCGCCCGCGAAGCTCGAAGCCACCTACTTACCCGACGCCGATCGCGTGCTCGAAGCGGTCGATCGTGCGATGGCCTACTAGGAGCCCCAAATGGCAACCACCCAGATGGCAACGACGCAAATGGCAAGGACTCTGTTGACGAGGAACCAGATGACACGGACTATGCGATGACACAGTCAGACTTTCCGCTACCCGATGTCGGGGAGGGCCTCACCGAAGCGGAGATCGTTTCTTGGAAGGTCAAGCCCGGCGACACGGTCGTAATCAACCAGGTGCTTGTGGAGATCGAGACCGCCAAGTCACTCGTCGAATTGCCGTCACCATTCGCGGGCACTGTCTCCGCGTTGCTTGTCGAGGAGGGACAGACCGTCGAGGTCGGCACCCCAATCATCACGGTGGCAACCGACGGCCTGGATGTCGAGTCCGCTCCCGCACCAGCAACCGAGCCCGACGAAGTCAGCAGGACTATCGCGGACACCGCGGCAACCGTTGCCACCGGCGAGAGCAAAGCCACTGAAGAGAAGCCCTCCCCGGTGCTGGTCGGTTACGGCGCGAGCGGTCACACCAGTTCACGGCGACGCCAGGGTCCCACGGCGGCGGCCCAGATCCCGGTCGACGCAGCTGCCGCTGGACTGACGAGTGTGCCAGCTTCCGCGGCATCCGCGATCATCGCAAAGCCGCCCATCCGCAAACTCGCCAAGGACCTGGGCGTCGAGCTCAGTCACGTCACTTCGACAGGGCTTGCGGGTGAGATCACTCGTGACGATGTGATCCGGCAGGCGTCGCAGGCGAGCGTGTTTCGCAACATCCAGACGCCGGAATGGGGCACCGAACGCGAGGAGCGCATTCCCGTCAAGGGCGTGCGCAAAGCGATCGCTACCGCGATGGTGCAGAGTGCGTTCACCGCACCCCACGTGAGCGTTTTCGTGGATATCGATGCGACTCGCACGATGGAGTTCGTCAAGCGCCTGAAGAACTCGCCGGACTTCGCCGGCGTCAAGGTGAGCCCCCTGCTCATCATGGCAAAGGCAGTCATCTGGGCGGTACGGCGCAACCCGACGGTGAACTCGAGCTGGACCGACCAGGAGATCATCGTTCGGCACTACGTGAATCTGGGGATCGCGGCGGCCACCCCGCGCGGCCTGATCGTGCCGAACGTCAAGGACGCCCAGGAGCTGTCGTTGCTCGACCTCGCGAGCGCGCTCGAGCAACTTACGATCACCGCGCGCGACGGCAAGACGCAGCCCGCGCAGATGGCGGGTGGGACCATCACCATAACGAACATCGGGTCATACGGAATGGACACCGGAACCCCGATCATCAATCCCGGTGAGGCCGCAATAGTCGCCCTTGGTTCGATTCGACAGAAGCCGTGGGTAGTCGACGGCGAGGTGCGTGCGCGCTTCGTGACGACGGTCGCTGCAAGTTTCGACCACCGGATCGTGGACGGGGATGTCGCCAGTCGGTTCGTCGCTGATCTCGCGAGCGTGCTCGAGGAGCCGGCGCTGCTGCTCGACTGAACGGCCACGATTTGCTCCTCGACTTCTCGCGTGTCACACTGTTGATAACGAATCTCATTATGGTTATCGCGCAGGCGGGGGAAACATGACACGCGACAGCACGAAGGTCGCTCGGGGGCGCACATGTGCCGCAGTGGCTATGGTCGCTGTCGGCACAGCGGTCGCACTGCTCCTGTCCGGCTGCACGACCCCGAGCACACCCCCCGCACCGCATCGCGTCCAACTGGTTACATCGACCAATGTCTATGGCGGCATCGCCCGAGCGATCGCCGGAAATCTCATCGATATCAACTCGATCATCGACAACTCAACCGACGATCCGCACACTTTCGAGGGTGGCGCGCGTGTGCAGCTGGCCCTGTCGAAGGCCGACATCATCATCGAGAATGGTGCCGGCTACGACAGCTTCATGGACACGCTTATGGCCGGCCTCCCCGACTCGAAGGCAAAGGTCCTGAACGTCGCGGATATTTCGAAGAAGACCGTCGACGCCGACTTCAACGAGCACCTGTGGTACGACTTCCCGACCATGGAGAAGCTGGCCGCGGAACTGGTGAGCACACTTTCTACGCTGTCACCGGAGAATGCCGGCGCCTTCCAGAACAATGCTTCTGCGTTCGTGGTGGAGCTGGCTGGACTTGAAGGGCGCGAAAGCGCCCTGAAGGCGAGCTACGCGGGTGCGGGGGTCGCGATCACCGAGCCTGTGCCGGGGTACATGCTTCAGGCATGCGGGCTGAACATAGTCACACCGAAGAAGTTCACACAGGCGGTCCAGGCCGGGACTGATGTCGCACCGGCGGTGCTGCAGGAGGCGCTCGGCCAGCTCTCGGATGGAAGTGCACAAATCCTGATCTACAACTCCCAGACCACAGGTCCGCAGACCGATGCAATGCGGCAAGCCGCCCGTGTGGCGGGAGTGCCGGTGATGGCGGTCACCGAGAACCTCCCCGCCGGGTTCACCTACCTTCAGTGGATGACCAGCAACCTCACCCTCCTGCGGTCGACTCTGCCATGACTCCCGTGTTGTCGCTGAGGGATGCGTCGCTCCAGTTGGGCGGTCGCACGTTGTGGGGAAACCTGAACCTCGACGTCGAGCCGGGGGAATTCCTCGCCGTGCTGGGTTCCAACGGCACAGGTAAGACATCGCTGCTGAAAGCAATCCTCGGTCAACAGCGCTTGACGAGCGGGAGCATCACTTTCCTGGGGCAGCCCGTGCATCACGGAAACGCACGAATTGGGTACATTCCGCAGCAGAAGCTGATCGAGGGTGGAACGCCGCTGCGGGCCCGCGATCTCGTGGCACTCGGACTCAACGGCCACCGGTGGGGACTCCCGCTACCCACACGAGCCGAGAAGACGCGGGTGGATGACCTGCTCGCCTCGGTGGGGGCATCCTCGTATGCCAACGCGCCTGTCGCAACCCTCTCCGGGGGGGAGCAGCAGCGCATCCGGGTCGCACAATCCATCGCCGCCGGCCCAGCGCTGCTGCTGTGTGACGAACCGCTGCTCTCGTTAGACCTCGCACACCAGCGCGCGGTGAGCGACCTGATTGCATCCCAGCGGGAGCGAACAAACGCAGCGGTGATCTTTGTCACGCACGACGTCAATCCGATTCTCGACCACGTTGACCGTGTGCTGTATCTGGCCCGCGGGGCGTTCCGCATTGGCAGTCCGGCCGATGTGCTGACCTCCGAGACCCTCACCGCGCTCTACGGAACGCCCGTCGACGTGTTCCGCAGTCGGGGTCGGGTCGTGGTTGTGGGCAGGCCCGATGAGCTTCACCACGAGCATCCGCACGAGGCGGCCTGATGCTTCGCCTGGTGTCGCCCGCCAGCGATGACTTCTGGTCACAAATCTTCAACTTCTCGGACTATGGCACCCTGCTCGCCCTCGTGCACAACTCGATTATCGCCGGAGCTCTTTTGGGCATCCTCGGCGGGCTCATCGGAGTCTTCGTTATGACACGCGACCTCGCATTCGCGGTCCACGGCATCAGTGAGCTTTCGTTCGCCGGGGCCGCTGCCGCCCTTTTGCTCGGCGTCAACGTTGTCGCGGGATCGGTTACCGGCTCGCTCATTGCCGCCGCGGTGATCGGACTTCTCGGGTCACGCGCGCGCGATCGCAACTCGATCATCGCAGTGCTGATGCCATTCGGCCTGGGCCTCGGAATCCTGTTCATTGCTCTTTACCGGGGAGGCAGCGCCAACAAATTCGGGCTGCTGACCGGCCAGATTGTCGCCGTCGACAATCCCCAGTTGCTCGCGATGGGTTCGATTTCAATTTTCGTCATCGCAGTGCTGCTGCTCATGTGGCGCCCACTGACCTTCACGAGTGTCGATCCGGATGTCGCCGCTGCTCGCGGCCTGCCCGTCACGACCATCTCCCTCATCTTCATGATCCTGCTCGGGCTTGCGGTCGCCGTGTCGATCCAGGTCGTGGGGGCACTTCTCGTGCTCTCGCTTCTCGTGACGCCCGCTGCCGCGGCAATGCGGGTGACGGCGTCCCCGATTCTGACCCCACTGCTCAGCGTCGCTTTCGCTGTGACCTCGGTGGTCGGCGGAATCCTGCTGGCGCTTGGCGGTGGCTTGCCGATCAGTCCTTACGTGACCACGATCTCTTTCCTGATCTACCTCATTTGCCGAATCATTGGCCCGTCCAGGCGCCGAACGAGGGTGACAGCGTGAGCGCGAAACGGCACACGTGGCAGCGCGAAGCGGTGCGCGATGCCCTCACCACCTCGGAGGGGTTCGTGAGCGCGCAGGCGTTGCATGTCGCGCTGCGTGAGGGAGGGTCATCCATCGGCCTCGCGACCGTCTACCGGGCGCTCGCGGACCTTTGCACAGAGGGCGAGGCGGACTCGTTGCAGCAGGAGGGCGAGAGCCTGTTCCGCGCCTGTACACCCAACTCCCACCACCATCACTTGATTTGCCGCAACTGTGGGCTCACTGTCGAAATTAAGGCCGACGCCGTCGAGGACTGGGCGAAAAGGGTCGCGGCCGAGAACGGATTCACTCAGCCCAACCATGTCGTCGACGTATTCGGGCTGTGCGCGGAGTGCTCTACCCGTTCTTCGCAGTGACCTGCTGTTGGCGAGCCGAGAAACCGACTCCTATTTGGGCGATGAGGCAGGGTGCGCCACGAGGTGCTCGCCGAAGAACGCATCGATGCGCTTCCACGCGTCTGCTGCCGCTTCCGGGTTCGGCCCGATGCCGGAGATCTTGAGGAACGGACGAACCGCGATGGGACCAGCCATCTTCTCGTTCAGGAACGCGTGACCCGCCCCCGGGTACTCCTTCACGTCGTGTGCGACCCCGAGTTGGGTGTACTTGGCTTCAAGTTTCGCCGCGCCATTCTTGATAGCGCGATCTTTGCCCCCGTAGCTGGCGACGACGGGGCAGGAGTGCTGGATCGCATCGAGATCTTCAGGAAGGATGCCGTAGTTGACGGCGGCGGCTTGGTAGGCAGTCTCGCCGCTGTCGTATCCGTTGGCCGCGGCGAGTAGGGCGAACCCGCCACCGAGGCAGAAGCCGATGATTCCAATTGCGCCCGTGAAATCATCACGTTCGCTGAGCCAGAGCCGCGCCGACTCAATGTCTGCCCATGCGCGACCTGTGCCACTGCGCAGTGCCCTCGCGGTCGCGCCGACACACTGGCGGAACCCGCCCTCCGTGTAAAGGTCGGGCATGAGCGCGAGGTAACCGAGGCGCGCGAGTTGTGCGACCTGCTTTCGCATTTGTGCCTCGACGCCGAACACTTCGTGCACGACCACCACAGCCGGCCACGGACCAGGCGTATCCGGAATGCCGAGCAGGCCCCGCAGGTGGAGGCTTGCGCCATCGACGGTGGGCGAAATGACGATGTCCTGCAGCGGTGTGGTCATAAGCCGATTGTTGCAGATCGGAAAACGTGCACGTAAGATCTACGGGTTGGGTATTTCTACCCACACGTGTGCCTCCCAGTCGCAACGCTTGAAAAAGCGGGTCAGGGGCGAAGGCGTGCCGACAAGTGATCTTGGGTGCCGTTCAGTGAACGACACGGTAACCAGAACAGGAGTACAACCATGGCAGCAAACTGCCAAGTGACCGGAGCCCACCCCGGCTTTGGAAACACCATTTCCCACTCGCATCGTCGCAACAGTCGGCGGTTCGATCCGAACATCCAGAAAAAGACCTATTACGTGCCGTCGTTGCGTCGCAAGGTGACCCTCACGTTGTCCGCCAAAGGCATCAAGGTCATTGACGTTCGCGGCATCGAGTCCGTAGTCAAGGACCTCCTTGCCCGTGGGGAGAAGATTTAATGGCCAAGCAGCAGGACATCCGTCCGATCATCAAGCTCCGTTCCACAGCTGGAACCGGCTACACGTACGTGACGAAAAAGAACCGTCGCAACAACCCCGACCGCCTCGTGCTCAAGAAGTACGACCCGGTGATTCGCCAGCACGTCGAGTTTCGCGAGGAGCGCTAACTATGGCTAAAAAGAGCAAGATTGCAAAGAACGAACAGCGCAAGGTCATCGTCGCGCGCTACGCCACGAAGCGCCTCGAACTGAAGAAGGCGCTCGTTGACCCGAACGGAACAGACGAGTCCCGCGAAGCTGCGCGTCTGGGCCTGCAGAAGCTCCCGCGCAACGCCTCGCCGGTGCGCGTGCGCGGTCGTGACGCGATTGATGGCCGTCCGCGAGGCTTCCTCTCGCAGTTCGGCGTTTCTCGCGTTAGATTCCGCGATATGGCGCACCGGGGCGAATTACCCGGTATTACTAAGTCAAGCTGGTAGATTCCTACCGGTTCCCGTGGTCTGAACGACTCGGGAGCACCAAACGCACAATGTCCGAGGAGGACTTCACATGGCTGACAAGTCGCTTAACCGTACCGAGCTCGTCGCGGCAGTTGCCGCCGAATCCGGCCAGAGTCAGGTCGCTGTGAACAGCGTCGTTGACGCTCTGTTCGCTGTCCTGGCGTCGTCGGTCGGTGAGGGCACAAAGGTATCCATTCCGGGTTGGCTCGCTGTCGAGCGCACCCACCGTGCCGCCCGTGCCGGCCGCAACCCCCAGACGGGTGAAGCAATCCAGATCAAGGCAAGCTTCGGCGTGAAAGTCAGCGCCGGCAGCAAACTGAAGGCAGCAGCCAAGTAATTTACCTGGTGAGCTCAAGGCGGCACCCTTCGGGGAGCCGCCTTGTCTCGTTTGTGCCCAATGGCGCCGAGTAGCTCAGCCAGCCGATTGTTCAGCTTGCGCGGCATAGTCTCGTAGGGTGTCGCGCGTAGTTCGAATAGCAGCTCCAGCGATCCTGATCGCTGTCTCGCTAGTCGCACTGTTCGCAAGTCTCGCCTATGGGGGCGCAGCGAATGCCCCACTCATACTCGATCCGGGTCCGGTCGTTCTTTACGGCCTGCCGGTGTCCCAGCTCTTCGTCAACCTGGGTGGGGCAGGAGCGATCGGCGCACTCGTGCTCGTGCTCTTCGCGCTGGATCCGGCCCGGCAGGAATTTCGTCGTGCCCTCGACGTAGCCGCAGCATCCGCCGCAGTCTGGACCGTCGCATCCGCTGCTACAGGCTTCTTCACGTTTCTGGCTGTGCTCAACCAGCCGCTGCGGTTCGACAGCGCGTTCGGCGACGTGCTCTCCAATTTCCTTACCACCGTGCCGCTCGGCCAGGCGTGGCTTGTAACGACCCTGATCGCTGCGGGCGTGACGGTGCTGTGTTTCGCCGTGCGCAACATGACGGTGTTGTTCTTCGTGACGGTGCTCGCGGTGATCGGACTGATCCCTGCCGCTCTTCAGGGGCATCGTGGCGGCACCGCCGACCACAATGCGGCAACTTCGGCGATTTTCCTGCACGTGCTGTTCGCGGGGATCTGGCTGGGGGGTCTCGTCTGCCTCGTGATTGTGCGACCGACCATGGAGGGTGTGCGTGCTACGGCCGTGCTCAAGCGATATTCGACGCTCGCGCTCATCTGCTTCATCGTCGTCGCGGCATCCGGCTATCTGAGCGCGCAGATCCGCGTAGAGAGCCTAAATAACCTGCTTTCGCCGTACGGCATCCTCGTGCTCGTCAAGACCGCTACCTTGCTCGTGCTCGGGCTGTTCGGTGCCGCGCAGAGACAGTTCTTTATTTCCAAGGTGGATTCGTCGGTTGCGAAGGGCGCAACCGGCCGCGGGTACTACTGGTGGGTCATCGGCGCCGAGATCGCGTTCATGGGCATCGCGTCCGGGGTTGCCGCCGCTTTAGCGAAGACGGCGACTCCGATCGTTCCGGTGTCGGCTGCAGATCTTGCAGACCCCACTCCGGCGCAGCTGCTCACGGGCAGCCCGTTACCCCCGGCGCCCTCGACTATCAACTACCTCACGCTGTGGAGCTTCGACCTTATCTGGATCCTGGTCTGCGCGTTCGCGATTTTCTTCTACCTGGCGGGCGTACGGCGGCTGCACGCGCGCGGCGACGCTTGGCCGGTGTATCGAACCGTGGTGTGGATTCTCGGCATACTGCTCCTGTTCTACATCACCAACGGTGGCGTGAACGTCTATGAGGGCTACCTGTTCTCGGCCCACATGCTCGCGCACATGGTGCTGACCATGATGATTCCCGTGCTTCTTGTGCCGGGAGCTCCGATCACGCTGGCACTTCGGGCGATCGAGAAGCGCCATGACGGTAGCCGGGGAGCACGCGAATGGATCATGCTCGTCGTGCACTCGCGAGTGTTCGCCTTGCTCGGGAACCCCCTCGTGGCTGCCGTGCTTTTCGTAGTTTCCCTCTGGTCGTTCTACTACACACCACTTTTCAGCTTGGCGACGACGGATCACATCGGTCATGAGTGGATGATCGTGCACTTCCTGATCGTGGGTTACATCTTCGTGCAGTCGCTCATCGGCGTGGATCCGAGCCCGAAGCAGGCACCGTATCCCATCCGCATCATCATCCTGTTCGCGACGATGGCGTCCCATGCTTTCTTCGGCCTGGTACTGATCAGTAGCACTGGACTCCTGCTCGCTAACTGGTACGGCGCCATGGGCTGGGACACCGGGGTGTCTGCCCTGGCCGACCAGCGGACAGGCGGAGCAATTGCCTGGGGCGTGGGCGAATTGCCGACCGTGGTCGTCGCAATCGTGGTCGCGGTCATGTGGTCCCGAAGCGACGCACGGGACTCGAAGCGATACGACCGCAAGGCAGACCGCGACGGTGATGCCGAGCTGGCCGCGTACAACGAAATGCTCGCCAAACGCTCGACCCACGTTTAGCCGAGTCGCGCAACCAGCCGAAGGCTACCGTCGGGCAGAAAGGTCACAGTTCCCGCCGACACGAAGGGAACATCCTCGTCCAGGTCGGAAATCGATCCGTCGAACAGGCTCTTGACCTGCACCTTTAGGTGCGCAGTGCCCGGCATTGACCGCACGGTCCACTGGCTTGGGCTGCTCGATGGCACCAGCGTTACGGCCGGATACTTGACCATCGACCATGCCGGGGTAGTCACTATTCGGTCGTTGACGGTCCGGCCGAAAGGGCATCCCGTCGGCAGCAGCACCTGCTGCCTCGCACATCCGTCGAGCAATGCGCCCAGCTGGGTTTGCACCTGGGCGTCGAACGCGTCATTCGCTTGGATGTTCAGTCTGGCGGGCACCGTCACGCCGGGCTCATCGGTCATCACCAGCACCGGCTCAGCGGTCAACCAAGTGGACGCATGGGTGAGCTCGTACGCACCCGGCACAAACGCAAGGTAGGGAATCGCCTGGTTCTGCCCGGGTGTGACCTGAGCTACACCGTTGGCCTCGAAGCTGTTGTCGTGCAGCACGGCAAGCTGGATAACCGCGAGTGGACTGGTCACGAATTGCCAGGTGCTGAAGAGCCCGAGCAGGGTTCCGCGTCGCCGCACCTCGAAGCTGGAGGTGCCGCCCTTCCCGCCTGCGGTGTACGAGTATTCGACCGTGTGTATGCCCGCAGCGTCGGTTGAATCGTTCACAAGTCGGATGTCGCCGAGCTGTCCCATGACATCACGCTGGAGTAGCGCGGTCGAGGCGTCGCCTGCCGCAATGCTTCCCGCAGCCTTGAGCGCACCATCCGCATCGTGGCGGGATAGCGCGTCGAGATACCCCCGAACGAATCCGCTCGCGCTGTACAGGGAAGAGTCGAGAATCACGACCGTGGTGCCGAATGCACCGAGAATGACGGCAAGCACCACTGACCAGGTGATGATTTCGCGCCGCACAGTGCCCCCTTTTCAGAACTTAGCCACATCCTAGGCTGCGCCTCCGTGAGCGCCTGCGGGTCGCGGGTAGGGTGAACCCGTGACCGAGCTGACGCTGTCTGCCGAGCAGCAGGCGGTGTTCGACGCAATCGAAACTACACGCGACAACATCTTCGTCACCGGCCGGGCGGGCACCGGAAAGTCGACGCTGCTCAACCATCTCGCCTGGAAGACCTCGAAGCAACTGGTGATCTGCGCGCCGACCGGCGTCGCGGCGCTCAACATCGGTGGGCAGACAATCCATTCGCTTTTCAGGTTGCCGATCGGGGTCATTGCCGACCACGACATCGAACAGAATGCGCAGCTGAAGAAGCTGCTCAACACCATCGACTCGCTCGTGATCGACGAAGTGTCGATGGTGAATGCCGACCTGCTCGATGCGATGGACCGCTCGCTGCGGCAAGCACGACAGCGTCCCCATGAGGCATTCGGGGGTGTGCAGGTGGTGTTATTCGGCGATCCGTACCAGTTGGCGCCGGTGCCCGGCGAAGGGGACGAACGGGCCTACTTTGAGGACCACTACCGGTCGATGTGGTTCTTCGATGCGAAAGTCTGGGATGACGCTGACCTCACGATTTACGAACTGGCGACCATCCACCGCCAGCACGAGGCCGAATTCAAGTACATGCTCAATGCCGTCCGCCACGCCGCCGTTACGGCTGAGATCGCTGAACGGTTGAATTCGGTGGGTGCGCGCACGCCTCCACGCGACGGGGCAATCACGCTCGCGACGACGAACTCGACGGTGACCCGCATCAATGCCAGTGAGTTGGCAAAGCTGCCGGGCCGCGCACACACCGCAGTGGCCGAAGTCAGTGGTGAGTTTGGCGGGCGCTCGTACCCAGCCGATGAAAGCCTCGAGCTCAAGGTCGGTGCGCGAGTGATGTTCTTGCGCAACGACATCTCAAACGACGGAAACCAGCGCTGGGTAAACGGCAGCGTCGGCACCGTCCACAAGATCGGCCAGACGGTGCACGTGGAGATCGACGGTGAGCAGCACGAGGTGCGACCGGCCGTCTGGGAGAAGTTTCGCTACAACTACTCGCCGCTGACAAAGTCGCTGCGCAAGGATGTTGTAGCCGAATTTACGCAGTTTCCGCTCCGGCTGGCGTGGGCGGTCACCATCCATAAATCGCAGGGCAAAACCTACGACCAGGCGATCATCGACCTGGGGCAGCGCTCATTCGCTCCCGGGCAGACCTACGTCGCGCTCAGCCGGATCAGCGCGCTCGATGGGTTATACCTGACGCGCGCACTCAGGCCGAGCGACATCATCGTGGATGAGAATGTCGTGCGGTTCATGGCGCGGGTGACAGCGGTCCCCGCGATCAACGCGTAGCTCTACGCCACAGCTCTACGCCACAGCTCTACGCCACAGCTTTGGCAGCACCCAGATCCACGAACAGGCCGGTGTTGAAACCATAGGCGAGCATGACCTCGTCGACAACGCGGTCGCACTCGGCCGCATCCCAGTCGATCGCGTCGAGTTCGGCGCGGTAGGTTTCCTTGAATTCTCTGGGATGTGCGATGGAATCGAAGATGTAGAAGCCCACGCCGTTCGTCTCGAATCCGAACTGGCGCTGCATAAGGGTGCAAATGACCTGACCGCCCGACAGATCGCCGAGGTAGCGCGTGTAGTGATGGGCGAGGAATCCCCCCGTCCAACGCTCGTCCGCAACCTCACGGATGCGCTCGGCATACCGGGTGCTGATCGGGAGCGGCACAATCTGCTCGCGCCAGGACGGGCCGAGCAGGAACTCAAGATCTGCCGCGAGCGCGGGAAGACGTGTGAGCTGTGGGGTGATGAACTTCTGTGCCACCTGATCGTCGGCGAACCGGGCAGCAGCATTCTCGAGGGCCTCGTAAATGAAGTAGTGCTGGGCTACCAGCGCGATGTAGTCCTCGCGGGTGCCCTTGCCGGTCATGAGGTCTTTCATGAAGTCAGCACCCTCACTTTCGCCATGGCCGGAACGGGTGCGCTCCCGAAGCGCTTGCGAGAAGGGGAGGATGGTCACTGCTGGCTCCAGACGGGTTAGGGTGGCCTAAGTCTAGAGGTTCAGTCGTTTTTTGATCCAGCGTGGAGCATGTGCTCGCGTTGCTGGTGGTTGTGCTCCGGCGCCATCAGCGGCACGTCGGAATTTCGCTCGGACCGCTGGGCGCGAGCCCGAATGGTCGTTGCTCAGTGCGGACGAGGCGTGATGCCGAGCCTTGCGCAGGCTGCGTCGTACAGCACGACGATCTCCCGACGAATCTCCGCACGCTCGGCGATGCGGGTGCTCCACGCCACAGTGAGGGTGCGCAGTTCGTCAACCACGGTGTACTGCCATGTGCCGCCGTGCTCGTCGAGCATGGTCATGCTCGCGGCAGCGGCATCCGGGTCGCCGAATGCGCGTGAAATCAGGATGTTGTCATCGAGATGATCATTGTTCATATGAGCGAGCACGGCGTCGACAACGTCGGTTGCGAAGGTTGGCACGAAATCAACGGTACCCGGTGGTCGGCTGGAGGCAAGATTGAGTCATGCCCATTACACCCGACACCAAGAGCTGGACCTGGGTCATCGAGAGGCCATGCCCCGAGTGTGGGTTCGACGCATCTACCTTCGACGCGCCCGATGTTGCGGGCATGCTGCGGGCTCAGGCCGCACAGTGGACGGCGATTCTGCAGCGACCGGATGCTCGGCTCAGGCCCGACGAGACGACCTGGTCACCGCTCGAGTACGGCGCTCATGTGCGCGACGTTCACCGGCTGTTCGACTACCGTCTTCGCCTGATGCTGACTCAGGACGACCCGACGTATCCCAATTGGGACCAAGACGAAACGGCGTTACGCGACCGCTACAGCGAACAGGATCCCGCCGTTGTCGGCGAGGAACTCGTGGCCGCCGCATCGCAATTTGCGAACGCGCTCGACGCGGTTCACGACGAGCAGTGGCGCCGAACTGGCCGCCGCAGCGATGGCGCAACGTTCACCGTCGAATCCTTCTCGAAATACTTCCTCCACGATTCGATGCATCACCTGTGGGATGTGAAGAAGTAGCTCACCAGGCTGTCGACGAATCATCTCCTGCACAGCGGGGCAGTGTGCGCGCGGCGCCCGATTCCGCGGCAGTGCATGCACGGGTAACGGGGCTCAGCGCGGGCATCCAGTACTGGTTCTGGTTCACGCAGGGCGGCGACTAAATCTACGAGGCGGCTGAGGTGCCGCGGGGAAAGCAGACGGCGGATGCGAATATCGGCCGCCCGATGGATCCGCCGAATCACTGCACCACCTTCACGGATTTCGACACCCGCTACGCCCAATACCGTGGAGACGCGGATCTCTCGCTGCTGCACACCAAGTACGCGATGGTCACGGCGCTTGATGACCGCGAGCTATCCGACAACGCCTGGAAAGGCGGCGCCGAAGAGCGCGACCAACTGCGCGACGCGGTCAGGTTCGCCGCCCACAGCATGGTGATCAGTGGCGGCGTGCACTTCTCAGCAGCCCGTCAGGACTCGACCAGCAACTTCATCGAGTGGACCGCGACCCCAATCATCTCGCCCAACCTCGACGACAAGATGGGACGGCCGCGGGGCGCCGAATCACACAACTACCAGGCCGCGGTATAGCGTTTCGATCACTACACGCAGACCGAAAGGTAGTTGTTTCTCCCCACCAGAGAAGGACGAACCGATGCGCGCGATCACCAAACCCACATTTGCGGCCGTGACGGCGCTGGCCGTGCTGGCACTTCTCCTGCTTTCCGGGTGCTCAGGCGGTATCCCGGTGAGCAACGTTGGGGCCGGTTCGCCTGCATGCGTGTATCCGAAAGACGGCTCGATTCCTACCCTGGTCACCGACCTGCCAAACTTAATTCCGAAAACTCCGATACTCAAAGCCACGTGTGCTACCCGTACGGCCGCGGCTGCCGGGAAGCCTGAGAGCTACTTGGTGACCTGGTGCGGCGTCGCAGAGCGTGGCGCTAACATCATCGAAAGTCTGTCCGCATTCGACTCCAGCGTGGGAACGCTGGTGAGCGCCTCCACCGCGGGGAAGGACACGATGATCCCGCCCTGCCCAAAGGCGCGGGGCGGCTCGGCGTCGATTCAGGTAACTCTGAAATAGCGCGTGCGCTTGGCGAATCGGCTGCGGCGCGGGTGGGCGCCCATAGTCATGCGATCCACGGGAAACCGCTGGGGCCCGAACTTTCAGCGCCTCGAGATCCTCGGTGCCCGTCGAGCTGGCAGCCGCGACTTTGAGGAGGTGCAAAACGGTAGCGGATGCTTTCGGCCGATTCGACCCGCAGTCCGCGGATTCCGCTCCGCCAGACACCGTCACCAGGAGCCGGTGAACCCGGACCCCATGCCGCAATTTGCGGCCGGGCCACCCCGCCCGGCGAGGGTAGACCCTCGTCTCGGCCGTATGACGCACCGGTGGGCGTTGATCGTGTTCGTCATGATGCGTGCCGTGCTTGTGCTCGTCGTGACCAACCCGGCGGCGGTAAATACTTCTTCTGGGTTGCAGCGAAGGGTTTGGACAGCGGCCTCGCGATACCCGCTGAGATTCTTCAAGATCGATGCGAGTGGTTCGGGCGCCACGACTGCGTTTCCAGGAGCACCCAACGAGAGAACGAATTCCGAGCGCCCCTGCAGCGCTTTCGGGCAGCTCGTCAAGATTGATCTCAGCCGCATCTTTCTCGAAATTGGCCTCGATCAGGCGTGCGCAGTTTTGTCCGAGAGCAGGCACGAGAAACGCCTGCGGGAAAGTAAGAGCGCGTAAGAGAGAAGTGGAGGCCAGACGGTACCCGACAACGGAATCCGGGATAGCGAAGATCGCGACCGTTCTACCGGTGTGCTCCCGGAAGTCCCTGTCTTCGAGGACGGAATCCAGCTGCTGTTCCACCGGCGTTCCAGGTGCGATAGCCTGTCGATCCCCCGAGCGAGTCCACTCTTGCGGCTGATCGGTGACGCCATACCCGGAGCGAGTGACGGGAATCGAACCCGCACTACCAGCTTGGGAAGCTGGAGTTCTGCCATTGAACTACACTCGCACGCTGCGGTTGATTCTCCGCGACCTGACAAGATTACCCCGCGATAGTCTTGGCCCATGCTGCTCTCCGACCGAGACATCCGCGCCGAACTCGTGTCGGGACGCATCGGGCTCGAACCGCTCGACCTCTCGATGGTGCAGCCGTCCAGCATCGACGTGCGCCTCGACCGTTTCTTCAGGTTGTTCGACAACCACAAGTACCCGTTCATCGACCCCGCTGAAGACCAGCCTGATCTGACCCATCTCGTTGAGGTAGAGCACGATGTCCCGTTCATCCTGCACCCCGGTGAATTCGTGCTGGGGTCGACCTTCGAGCTTGTGACACTGCCGGATGACGTGGCCGCCAGGCTGGAAGGCAAGAGCTCCCTGGGGCGCCTGGGCCTGCTCACGCATTCGACGGCCGGCTTTGTGGACCCGGGCTTCTCGGGCCACGTCACGTTGGAACTCTCCAACGTTGCGACCCTGCCGATCAAGCTCTGGCCCGGGATGAAGATTGGGCAACTCTGCTTCATCCGCACCAGTTCGCCGGTGGATAACCCCTACGGTTCCGGCCAACAAGGCAACCGCTACCAAGGGCAGCGTGGGCCTACGGCATCCCGCAGCTCCCAAAACTTCCACCGCACGGACGTGCGCTCCACCGATGCGGGCTCGCCCGGAAGGTAGCTCGCCGCACTACCTCTCGGCCAGCGACCCCAGCTGCTCCAACTGCCAGCGCAGCCATGGGCTGAACGCGTACGGCGCCGCGGCGGCCGCGGTATGCAACGTGTCGGGGATGACCCACTCGAATTCGGCCACCTCATCGGGATTGGGGGCGATCGCATCCGTCGTCACCGCCTGATAGACCGGGCACACCTCGTTTTCGACGATTCCGGATGCGTCAACCGCGCGATAGCGGAAGTCGGGCAGGACGACCCGAATGTCACTCAAGCCAATTCCCAGTTCGAATGAAGCCCGCCGCGAGAGCGCGCTCTCGAATGATTCGCCGGGCGCGGGATGCCCGCAGAACGAGTTCGTCCACACGCCAGGCCACGTGAGTTTGCTGAGCGCACGGCGGGTCACGAGTACCCGACCCGCGCTGTCGTAGACGTGGCAGGAGAACGCGAGATGCAGGGGCGTGTCGGTCGTGTGCACGCTGAGCTTGTGAGCGCTACCGATCGGACGGGCAGCGCTATCGAGGAGTACCACCTCTTCGGACTCTGTCATCGCGTATTCTGCCTAGATGGATGGTTCTTACCTGCTGCCCGTCTCTGAGGAGCGGCAATTGCAGGTCGACGCCGTACTGGCTCGCTTCTTCAGCCTAGCCAAAAACCGCGCCACACCCTTTGGGCCGCAGTACGTGCAGCTATGGAAAACCCTTGAGAACAACACGATCGGTGGCAAGCGATTCCGCCCGCGAATGGTGATGACGGCGTACCAGTGCCTCGGTGGCACAGATTTTGAAGCGGCTGCCTACGTAGGTGCGGCGTTCGAGTTGCTGCACACCGCGCTGATCGTTCATGACGATGTGATCGACCACGACTTCGTGCGCCGTGGGGTGCCGAACATTTCGGGCACCTATCGCGATGCCGCTCGCGCGGGCGGAAGCACGGAACGCGAAGCCGAGCACAGTGGCATCTCGGCCGCCGTGATCGCGGGCGACCTCGCGCTGTTCAACGCGTACCGACTCATCGACCGCAGCGGCGTCGACGACGTCACCCGCTCGCGCCTGCTCGAGGTGATGGACGACGCGCTCTTCGCTTCGGCTGCGGGTGAACTGATCGACGTTGACTACTCGCTCGTTGCAGACGTGCCTAGCGTCGATGACATTCTCGCGATGGAGCGATTCAAGACAGCGGTCTACTCATTCGAGTGCCCGCTGCAAGCCGGTGCGATCCTCGCCGGTGCGCCCGAAGAGGTCGTGACGACGCTCGCCGAATTCGGCCGCGAGGTCGGTATTGCCTACCAGCTCGTGGATGACCTGCTCGGCGTATTCGGCGAGGAGGCCGAGACCGGCAAGACGACCATCGGCGACCTTCGTGAGGGCAAGCGCACCGTACTCATCGCCTTCGCAACTGCAACCGCCGAGTGGGACGAGATCAACACTCTTGTCGGCTCACCCGACCTCACCGAGGAGCAGGCAGCCCGAGCGCGCGAACTCCTGGTCTCGTGCGGGGCGAAGTCCTTCGCAGAGGGCCTCGCCCGATATTACGGAAACCGCGGTCTTGCGCGGCTGTCGGGAGCGCACATCCCGGCGTCCCTCCGCGAGGAGCTTTATCCCGTGGCCGAAGCCGTACTCGGTAGGGCCAAGTGAGTGAGCGCCCCGCGCTGTACGACAGGGTCGCGGAGGAGACCGCCTCCATCGTCATTCACCGCTATTCGACATCCTTCGGTCTCGCCTCTCGACTGCTCGGTAAGGGGGTGCGCCAACACGTCGAAAACATCTACGCTCTGGTCCGGGTAGCCGACGAAATAGTGGATGGCACCGCGACCGATGCCGGCCTCGACTCCGCCGGTGCGCGAAGCGCCCTGGATGCGCTCGAGCGCGAAACCGTGGATACAATGGTCCACGGATTCAGCGCGAACCTCGTCGTGCACGCGTTCGCCCTGACCGCACGAGAGGTTAGGTTCGGGCAGGAACTTACCGCACCGTTCTTCGCCTCGATGCGGATGGACCTGGATCGAACCGAGCACGATCCGAAGAGTTTTCAGGAGTACGTCTACGGGTCGGCCGAAGTTGTCGGGCTGATGTGCCTGCGGGCGTTCCTGCAGGACGAAGCCGTGACCGACCTGCCGCGCTTCGAGAAGGGCGCCTGTGCGCTCGGTGCCGCGTTCCAAAAAGTTAATTTCCTGCGCGATCTCTCCGCCGACTTCGAGACGCTTGGGCGCAGTTACTTCCCGGGGGTAACCGTCGAGAACTTTACCGAGACAGACAAGATTCGCTTGCTCGACGACATCGATGCGGACCTCTCGGTTTCCGCCGCAGTCATACCCGACCTGCCGCACAGCAGTCGGCGCGCTGTCGCGCTCGCGCAATCGCTCTTCGTCGAGCTGGCTCACCGCCTTCGCGCGACGCCGTCGGGCGAGCTCGTTCGCGCAAGAGTGCGCGTGCCCAACCCGGTCAAGGCACGCCTGGCATTCGCCGCAGCAGTCGGTGCAAGGCCGGCGGCAGCAAAACCAGTTTCCGCAAAAGTAATCGGAGTGAAGGCATGAGTCGCGTTGTCATAATTGGTGCGGGGATCGCGGGGCTCGCGAGCGCTGCACTTCTCGCCCGCGAAGGTCACAAGGTGACCGTTCTGGAGGCACGCGACCAGGTTGGCGGTCGCGCCGGCTCATGGGAACACGATGGTTTCCGCTTCGACACCGGACCCTCGTGGTACCTGATGCCCGAAGTCTTCGACCATTTCTATCGGCTACTAGGGACCTCGGCCGAAGAGCAATTGCACCTTGTGACGCTTGACCCCGGCTATCGGGTCTACTTCGAGGGGCAGGTCGAGCCCATCGACATTTCGGCTGAGGTGGCCGATACGGTCATCCAGTTCGAGGGCATCGAGCCCGGCGCAGGCGCCCGGCTCACGAAGTACCTCGCCTCTGCCAAAGACACGTACGAGATGGCCAAGCGGCACTTTCTCTATACGACTTTTGCGGACCTCCGCCCGTTGGTGACGCGGGATGTACTCGCCAAGTCCGGACGATTCATCCGACTTCTCCTCGAGCCATTGTCGAAGCTCGTCTCGCGCACCGTGAAAGATCCCCGGTTGCGTCAGGTCCTGGGCTTCCCGGCTGTCTTCCTCGGCTCATCGCCCTTTCTCACCCCGAGCATGTACCACCTGATGAGCTACCTCGATCTCCAGGACGGCGTGCTTTACCCCATGGGCGGATTCACCAGGGTTATCGAGAGCATCGCCGACCTCGCGCGAGCCGAGGGCGTCGAGATCATCACTGACGCCGAGGTGAGCCACATCGTCGTCGAGAACGGCGCGGCGACGGCTGTTGAGTACCGCGACGGTTCGCAGCAGGTGCAATTCATCGATGCCGACATCGTCGTCTCGGCGGCAGACCTGCACCACACCGAGACCGCCCTGCTGAACCCACCGGACCGGACCTACCCGGAGCAGTACTGGGCCGGCAAGACTCCGGGGCCGAGCGCCCTGTTGCTCTATCTGGGTGTGAAGGGCGAACTGCCCGAGCTCGAACACCACACGCTGTTTTTCGCCGAAGACTGGAGGGCTGGGTTCGAGGCGATCTTCGGGGATAACCCAAGCGTGCCCGTTCCGGCGTCGCTGTACGTCTGCAAGCCGAGCAGTGTTGACCCGGATGTGGCGCCAGAAGGTTTCGAGAACGTGTTCGTCCTGGTGCCGATCCCTGCGGACCCGGGCATTGGGCGCGGTGATATCGACGGTGACGGGGACACGCGAATCGAGGCGCTCGCAGATCGGATCATTGAGCAGATTGCCCAGTGGGCGGGTATCCCGGATCTTGCAAAGCGCGTGACGGTGAGACGCACGCTCGGTCCTGGCAACTTCGTGGAGGACCTGCACGCGTGGCGAGGCACGGCTCTCGGGCCGGCTCACACCCTGCGCCAGAGTGCGTTCTTCAGGCCGGGCAATGTGTCGAAGAAGGTGTCCGGCCTGTACTACGTCGGTGGATCAACGATCCCCGGTATTGGCCTGCCGATGTGCCTGATCAGCGCTGAGCTGATCGTGAAGCGGCTTCGCGGCGACACCTCGAGCGACCAGCTCGAAGAACCGCTGGTGGGCGCGGCTGCAGCCGCGC
>JAYSPT010000010.1:0-1571 GCA_043721995.1 Salinibacterium sp.
CCGAGGGGGAGTCCGTCGCCGCCGGGCTCGAAGTCTTTGACGTGCCCGGCTCCGGAACGCACGCGGCGAGCCCGAGTGCCACTGTCGCGGCGAGTGCGACCGCGATAACGGTCGACCGCAGTCGAGAGTCTGCGATGGTATTCATAGTGTGAGAAGCCCCCTGATGTGCGTTATCCCATCTTCGCCCAATCCCGTCGATCGCACCGCGGGGCGCGCCAGCCGGGGAACCTGCCCGCTCCCGTAGAATTGTTGCTCGTGACTCCCGCCGAACTCTCCGCCCAGCTGCTCGTCATCGTCAGCGGCGCGCTCCAGCGGCGGGGAGCGGATGCTGCTGCCTTGTCGCTTGACGATGTCAATGTCGAACGCCCCAAGAATCGGGACCACGGCGACTGGTCGTCCAACATCGCCATGAAGCTCGCGAAGCAGGTGGGGGTGAACCCGCGGGAGCTCGCTCTCGAGCTGGCCGAGGGCATCCGCTCGATCGATGGCGTGTCGGCAGTGGATGTCGCGGGCCCCGGCTTCCTCAACATCAGCCTCGACGCTGCAGCGGCCGGCGCTCTCGCCAAAGCGATCGTCGAGCAGGGCGCGGCCTACGGCAACGGCACCCTGTACGAGGGTGTGGCGATCAACCTCGAGTTCGTGTCGGCGAACCCGACCGGACCGATCCACCTTGGCGGAGTGCGCTGGGCCGCCGTCGGCGACAGCCTCGCGCGCATCTTTCAGGCCGAGGGCGGGATCGTCACCCGCGAGTACTACTTCAACGACCACGGCGGCCAGATCGACCGGTTCGCCCGCAGCCTGTTGGCGAGCCACCTCGGTGAGCCGACTCCCGAAGACGGATACGGCGGGCAATACATCTCCGACATCACCGCGCGGGTCGTAGAGATCGCTCCCGCCGACCTCGCTACGCTGCCGCGGGATGCCCAGCAGGAGGTATTCCGCGCCATCGGCGTCGACCTCATGTTCGGCGACATCAAGAACAGCCTTCACGAGTTCGGTGTCGACTTTGACGTCTATTTCCACGAGAACACCCTGCACGAGAACGGCGACGTCGAGAAGGCGATCGAGAAACTGAACGACCTCGGTCACATCTACGAGTCCGAGGGAGCGACCTGGCTTCGCACCACCGAATTCGGCGACGACAAAGACCGGGTCGTCATCAAGAGTGACGGCGAGGGCGCCTACATCTCGGGTGATCTGGCCTACTACCTGAACAAGCGCGAGCGTGGCTTCGAGCGCAACCTGATCATGCTGGGTGCAGACCATCACGGTTACGTGCAGCGCCTCATGGCCATGACGGCAGCCTTCGGCGACACTCCGCGGGTTAACCTCGAGATCCTCATCGGCCAGATGGTCAACCTGCTCAAAGACGGCACGCCGCAGCGCATGAGTAAGCGTGCCGGCACTGTCGTGGTGCTCGAAGATCTTGTCGAGGCCGTGGGAGTGGATGCTGCGCGCTACGCGCTAGTGCGCTCGTCCAGCGACTCGCAGCTCGACATCGATCTCGACCTTCTGACTAAGCGCACCAACGACAATCCGGTGTTCTACGTGCAGTACGCTCACGCTCGTAC
>JAYSPT010000011.1:0-2194 GCA_043721995.1 Salinibacterium sp.
GGCTCCTCCTCGATCAAGTATCAGCTGATCGACGTCGAGACCGAGGAGGTCGCCCTTAGCGGCCTCATCGAACGCATCGGCGAACCCGGTTCGGCTACTCCGGACCACGAAACTGGCATGCGTCAACTTCTTGACAAGGTGGGGTCGCTGCACAACATCATCGCGGTCGGGCATCGCGTGGTTCACGGTGGGTCGCTCTTTGACAGCGCCACCCTCGTCACCGACGAGGTCGAGTCGCAGATCCACGAACTCTCTGCCCTCGCTCCCCTCCACAATCCAGCAAACCTTCAGGGCATTCGCGCCGCAAAAAAGGCGTTGCCTGAGGTGCCGCAGGTGGCCGTGTTCGACACGGCCTTTCACCAGACCCTTCCCCCGGCCGCGTATACCTACGCGATCGACGCGGAACTCGCCGCGAAGCATCAGGTGCGGCGATACGGCTTCCACGGCACCTCGCACAAATACGTCTCCGAGCAGGCGGCGATCTTCCTTGACCGGCCACTTTCCCAACTCAAGACGATCGTGTTGCACCTCGGTAACGGTGCGTCCGTCGCCGCAATCGATGGGGGGGTCTCGGTCGAGACGAGCATGGGGATGACACCGCTTGAGGGTCTCGTCATGGGCACCCGTTCGGGCGATGTCGACCCGGCAGTGCTCATTCACCTGCACCGCCAGGCCGGTCTCGACTTCGACGAACTCGACACACTGCTTAACCGTCACAGCGGTCTTCTCGGGCTCACCGGCAACGGAGACATGCGCGATGTGCAGGATGCCGCGTCGAGAGGCGACGCACAAGCCGAAGCCGCGCTCGCCGTCTATCGCCATCGCGTGCGGCGATACATCGGGGCGTATATCGCGCACCTGGGCGGACTCGACGCGCTCGTATTCACCGCGGGGGTGGGAGAGAACAACGTGCTTCTTCGCCGCCGCACCCTCGCCGGCCTCGAGTTTCTCGGTATCTCGATTGACCATGACCGCAACGAGCTGGTTTCGAAGAAGGCGCGCTACATCTCGCCCGAGGGTTCCCCGGTGGCGGTGCTCGTGATCCCCACGAATGAGGAGCTCGAGATCGCCCGCCAGGCGCACGCGTTGGTCTCTTAGCGGCGAGCAAGTTCGGCTGAAGAACTCCGCGTGCAGAACCCTGCTCCATCAGCACCTCCGCTCCTCTCACGTTCACGCTCACGCACATGCTCACGCTCACGCTCACGTTCCTACTCGCGCTCCGGCTCGCGCTCGTGCGCTCGCTCGCGCTCGTGCGCTCTCGTGCGCCGCGTTCTGCCGTAGCAGGTCGCGCAGCGCGGCGCTTTTCGACGGCATGAGCCGCGGTGCCTGTGTCGGATCGACGTCGGCCGGCGGAATGAGCCAGTAGTCGACACCTGTCCGCAGGATTTCCCAGTGATTGTTGTGCAGCAGCAGATGGTGATAGCGGCAGAGGAGGATTCCATCATCGATATTCGTCTTGCCGCCGTCACGAGCCCAATGAAGGATGTGGTGCGCCTCGCACCAACCCGGCGGACGGTCGCAATCGCCCCACAGACACCCGCCGTCCCGTGCCGCGAGGGCCTTACGCTGGCGGGAATTATACAATCGCTGCTCGCGCCCGACATCCAGTGGCCGCCCATTCGGGGAGAAGGTGATGAGCTGGATTCCCGATTCGCAGGCAGTCCGTTCGACCGACTCGAGTGAGATCGGAAGGTCGCACCCCTCGATCCGTCCGTGACCCGTGCGGGAATCGAGTGTGTCCGCGGTCACCAGCACGCGAACCGAAGGTTGGCGGGAACCGATGATCGCCCGAGTCTGAACCGTGCCGGCGCCGACCGCTAGTCGCAGAAGTTCGGTCAGGGCATCATGCAGATACTGCGCAGTGCTGCGACCATTAGTGGCGATTGAGTCAGCCCAGGTCTTGTCCGATTCGTTCACGAATCGCGGACCTCCCCGTCGTGGCGAGGTGAGTGTGTCGACGACATCTTTCCAGAACGCTCCCGACTCGATGTCGGGCACGATCGTGATCCGGGGAAGCCCGTTCGGTTGCGTTGTAAGTCGCACGGACCGCTGCTCATGTATGGCCCGCTCGCGATCCGCGATGCCGGCCTCGTCGAGGTCGTCGCGCAGCTCTCGGGCCCGGCGGTGCAGCTGGTCGGCATTGAGCGAGGTGGCTTCACGCAGCAGGAGTGTCGCTGCGCGAGACAGGTCACCC
>JAYSPT010000012.1:0-1643 GCA_043721995.1 Salinibacterium sp.
GCGTTCGCCTCCGGACGGAAACCCCAGATCGAACCGTCAGCATGTCGGTAAGCCTTGAGGCCCTCGAAGACCTCCTGCGCGTAGTGCAGCACTGCGGCGGCCGGGTCCATGGAGATCGGCCCGTAGGGCTGCACACGGGGACGGTGCCAACCGCCCCGTTCGGACCAGCAAATGTCAACCATGTGGTCGGTGAAGTACTTACCGAAGCCGGGCTCCGCGATGATATCGGCATGCTCGGCGGTAGAGCGGGCCGACTCGTTCACGGTCACGGCGAATTCGAGCGTGCTGGGGGCAAGCAGGTTCTTCATGATGCGTCCTTAGTCATGGTTTTTTCTATACATCTGTTCAATTCTGCGCCACTACCGTCGCGATCGCATCGCCAACTTCGGGCGTGCTCCGCTGCGCTGCGCTGCGCGAAGAAAGGTCGGCCGTCACCGCGTCCGAGACCCTTGCCGCAGCATCCGCGTATCCAGTTTGGGAAAGCAGCAGTGCTACCGAGAGGATCGCGGCAGTCGGGTCGGCAAGTTGCTTGCCTGCGATGTCTGGCGCGGACCCGTGCACCGGCTCGAACATCGAGGGAAAGGTGCCTTCCGGATTGATGTTGCCCGAGGCCGCCAGACCGATGCCACCGCTGATTGCGGCTGCGAGGTCGGTGATGATGTCGCCAAAGAGGTTGTCAGTAACGATCACGTCAAATCTAGCCGGATTCGTGACCATGAAAATAGTCGCTGCGTCGACATGAAGGTAGTCCACCGCGACCGAAGGGAACTCCTTCGCGACCGCGTCCACGGTTCGCTGCCACAGGCTCCCCGCGTGCGTGAGCACATTCGTCTTGTGTACAAGGGTCAGGATGCTGCGCCGTGTCGCCGCCTGCGCAAAGGCGAACCGCACCACGCGCTCGACACCGAATGCCGTGTTGATCGAAACCTCCGTTGCGATCTCGTGCGGCGTTCCCACGCGGATGCCCCCACCGTTGCCGACATAGGGCCCCTCGGTGCCCTCTCGCACGACAACGAAGTCCACGTCGCCCGGGTCGGTCAGGGGTGATACGACACCCGGGAAGATCACCGTCGGGCGAAGATTTACGTAGTGGTCGAATGCAAAACGAAGCTTGAGGAGCAGTCCTCTCTCTATGATTCCGCCCGCAAGTCGCGCGTCCCGTGGGTCGCCACCGACCGCGCCGAGGAGGATCGCATCGTGCTCACTCAGCGCCACGAGGTCTTCGGGCTCGAGAATGCTGCTTGTCGCCAGGTAGTGCGTGGCGCCGAAGGGGTAGGTCGTGGCCATCACATCCACCCCGGTCGCCTCGAGCACTTTCAGTGCTTCCGCAATCACTTCGGGGCCAATGCCGTCGCCGGGGATCACCGCAAGTTTCATGGTTCTGGCCATGCGTTTACAGTACCGTCGTGGCCGACGCGAGATCGGCTGCCTGGAAATCAGCCTGCCGAACGATTGCGGTGACTAGGGTGATGCACATGAGTATTGGAAGCGGAATTGTTCTCGTCGTTATCGGCGCCATCCTGAGTTTCGCAATCAACGTGTCCCCGAGCTGGATAGACATCCACATGGTGGGTGGCATCTTGATTGGTGCCGGCGTGGTTGTGTTGATCTTCGGGATCATCGGAATGACTCGCAAGCGCCAG
>JAYSPT010000013.1:0-3746 GCA_043721995.1 Salinibacterium sp.
ATCACCTGGAGGGCGATGCCGTCGCTATAAGGGTTTGCGCGCACCGAGAGGTAGGACTCGAGAGCGTGCGTGAGGGCATCCATTCCGGTGGCGGCCGTCGCGCTCGCCGGCAGCCCAATGGTGAGGTCGGGATCGAGGATCGCCGCCCGCGCCAAGGCGCTATCGTGACCGACATAGAACTTGCGGTGGCTGTCAACATCGGTGATAACGCCGAAGGCGTTCACCTCAGCCCCGGTTCCGGCCGTAGTGGGAATGGCGATGATCGGCAGAGCGAGGTGCTCAAAGATCGTCGTGTAGTCGAGCCCGATCCCACGCTGCGGATTCACCGCTCCGAGAGATATGCCCTTCGCGGCATCCATCGACGAACCGCCGCCAACAGCGACGATCGCCCCGGCGCCGATGGCGTGCGCGAGATCGCTTCCCTCGTCGACGCAGGTCGTGGTCGGGTTCGGGGTCACTCCCCCGTATACCGTCACCGCCAACCCGGCAGTTTCGAGGGACGCTTGCACGAGCGCCACGACCGGGGAGGTCGCGAGGAAAGGATCGGTCACCACCAGCACGGTGCTGGCGCCGGTCGCGGCCGTGACCGTCCCCACCTGAGCGACCGTCCCGCGCCCGAAATAAGCGATTGGCTTGGGATCGAGAGTGAGTTTCATTGTGTCGAGCGGCAAGGGGAGCGGCACGAGCCCGGTGGCCGCGCGGTCGCTCATATCACTACCGTCTCGAGTCGCAGATCGACGCCGATCAGGTCTTCGTAGAGCTTCACCGGGCTCATCTCCCCCGCGAGGTCGCCGTACTGGGCGCGCGCCCGGCGGTAGATCTGTTCCACCAGTGCGCTCAGCTCGGAGGGTGCGCCAACCGAGCGGGCGAGGTCGATCGAGAGTCCGAGGTCCTTGCAGGCGAGCGCGATGGCGAAGCCCTCGTCGTAGTCGCCGTGGTCGAGAATCGACAGCACGTCGTTTTGCACGAAGTTGCTGTTGGCGGGGCTCGCGATAAGCGAGTTGCGCAACACTGCGAGATCGACTCCGGCCTTCACGCCGATGGCGAGGACCTCTGCCGTCGCGACGAGGTGCGAGAACCAGAGCTGGTTGATCATGAGTTTGACCGCGTACCCCGTTCCCGCGGCCCCGACATGCAGGATGCGCTCGGGGTCGCCCATCGCTTCGAAGACCGGGCGAAGGCGCGCGACATCCGCTTCATCGCCACCGACAAAAATCTGCAGCATTCCTGATGCCGCCCCAACCGACATTCCGCTTACCGGAGCATCCAGGATGCGCAGGTTGCGATGCGCGTGATCGGCACGCACCCGCTGCGCCACCTCAGGCACCGAGGTGGACATATCCACCCAGGTGCCTCCGTCGGCGATACCGGCGAGGATTCCCGTTGGACCGTTGACGACCGTATCCACGTGCCGAGGGGTCGGAAGCATGGTGATGACCAGGTCGGTGGCCGCCGCGACCTCGGCCGCGGTATCGGCCCATTCGGCGCCATTTGCCACCAGCTGATCTGCGGATTCCCGCCGAATATCGGTGACGACCAACTCGAACCCGGAGAGTTGAAGGTTGCGGGTCATACCGGAGCCCATGTTGCCGAGGCCGATGAAGCCGACGCGCGTCGGTGAAGTGCTGCTCATGTGTTCGTGCGTTCTCAATCGTTGGTCAGGGGCGAATCGCCCAGGTTGATCCAGGTGGTTTTGAGTGCCGTATAGGAGTCGAAGGCGTGCAGCGACCGGTCACGGCCGCTGCCAGAGCTCTTGAACCCACCGAACGGAGTGATGACGTCGGCGACGTCATAGGTGTTGATCCACACCGTGCCGGCCCGCAACTCCCGGGCGACCCTGTGCGCCGTGGTGACATCTCTCGTCCACACGCTGGCCGCGAGACCGTAGGCGCTGTCGTTCGCGACGCGCACGGCATCCGCGGCTCCACGCACGGTGGTGACGGACAGCGCAGGGCCGAAGATCTCCTCCTGGCCGATTCGCCCGGCGTTGTCGACGCCGGTGAAGACGGTCGGTTCGACGTAATACCCGTCGGCGAGCCCGGCGGGGTGCACCCGTGTTCCGCCGTGCACCGTGATTCCCTCGGCGCGGGCCAGATCGGTGTAGCCGAGCACGCGATCGAGTTGAACGGCGCTGGCGATCGAGCCGATCTGGGTGGATTCTTCCAGCGGGTCGCCGAGTGTCAGTGCACTGCCAACAGCAATTACCTCGGCTACCACCTCGTCATGCACGCGCTCATCCACGATCAGACGGCTGCCGCCGTGGCAGGTCTGGCCGGCGTTGTAAAAGATGCCCCAGGCGACCGCCGAGGCACAGGCGGCGATGTCCGCGACATCCGCGAGCACCACCTGCGGTGATTTTCCGCCGAGTTCGAGAGCTACCTGTTTGCCGTTCGACTCGCCCGCGTAGCTCAGGAATTTGCGGCCGACCACCGGCGATCCGGTGAAGGTGATCTTGTCGACGAGCGGATGCCGACCCAGCGCCTGCCCCGCGACGGCTCCACGCCCCGGTACCACGTTCAGCACTCCGTCAGGCAGCCCGGCGCGTGCGGCGAGTTCGGCGAGACGGAGGGCGGAGAGGCTCGTGAGCTCTGCGGGTTTCAACACAACGGAGTTGCCCGCGGCGAGAGCCGGAGCAATCTTCCAGGCCGTGATGATGAGCGGGTAGTTCCAGGGAACGACAGCACCGATCACACCGAGCGGCTCACGGGTGATCAGCGCGAGGGCGCTCTGCGGCGCGGGTGCCACCTCGTCATAGATCTTGTCGATCGCTTCGGCGTACCAGCGCATCGTGCGGGCTGCGTTCGGCACATCCACACCGCTGGCATCGCCGATGGGATGCCCAGAGTCGAGGGATTCGAGCAGGGCGAGCTCATCGAGGTCCTCGAGCATGAGTTCGCTGAGACGCACGAGCACACGGGCGCGCGCTCTACGGTCGGCACGGGACCAGACTCCTGATTCGAACGCGCGAGCAGCGGCGCGAGCAGCGAGGTCGACATCAGCATCGCCGGCCGCACTTACCGCTGCGATCAGGCTGCCGTCGCGGGGGGCGATGGTGTCGAAGGTGGCACCGTCGAGTGCCGGCCGAAACTCGCCGTCGATGAACAGGCGCGTCTCGGGGGTGAGTGCTGCGGCACGTTCGACCCAGTTCGTCATACTGTGAACCTCTTAACGGCATCCCGGTCGATGGTGGCACCGAGTCCCGGTTTCGACGGCACGATGAGGCATCCGGTGCTGTCGATGTCAATCGGCTGCAGGAAGAAGTCGCGACGCTCCGGGGTCCAGCCGGGCGGGTCATAGGGAAACTCGAGGTACGGCCCCGCATCCACTCCGGCGGCGACATGAAGGTTGGCCAGCAGCCCGAGACCGTTGCTCCAGGTATGGGGTGTGAACAGCCGGTGGCGCAGGTTGGCAGACTCGGCAACTTGCCTCGCGCGATACAGGCCGACGGCGAGCACGACATCCGGTTGGTAGATGTCGTAGGCATCGGCTTCGATCAGGGCAGCGAGCTCCGCCATACTCCGCACCATCTCGCCACCGGAGATCTGGATGCCGGTCTGGGCGCGCACCCGGCGGGCTCCCACGACGTCGGCTTGCGGCAGCGGCTCCTCGAGCCAGAGCACTTTGAGCTCACGAAGCTCTCCGGCGATCTCCTGCACGCGAGCCAGCGGAAGGGCTGGCTCGATATCGCCGCTCATCCGCCACATCTGGTTAAGGTCGACCATCAGGTCGAAGTCGTCACCGACCGC
>JAYSPT010000014.1:0-2414 GCA_043721995.1 Salinibacterium sp.
TCAACCGGGGCATTCCACGGGTCTTCGAGGAAACCGGTTTCGACCGCGCGACCCCACACGTTCTTGTCGATCGAATACGGGTTCTTCGCAGACTGGCGAATGGGGAGGTTGTGCTGCTCCGCATAGAGGATGGCCTTGTCGCGCGTGAGTGCGAGATCACGCACCGGCGCGATGCTGGTGAGCTCGGGCGCGAGGGCGGCAACCGCGGCTTCAAAGCGCACTTGGTCATTGCCCTTGCCGGTGCATCCGTGAGCGACGCTGTCGGCACCGAGCTTCTTGGCCGTGATCGCGAGATGCTTTGCGATCACCGGACGGCTCAGCGCCGACACCAGCGGGTAGCGCTTCTGGTAGAGCGCATTCGCCTTCAGCGCCGGCATCAGGAAGTCCGCAGCGAACTCATCCTTGGCATCGACAACAATTGCTTCGACCGCACCACAGTCCAGGGCGCGCTGGCGGATGTCCTCCATGTCTTCGCCACCCTGGCCGACGTCAACGGCAAGGGCGACGACCTCTTTGCCCGTTGCGTCATGAAGCCAGCCGATGCCGACGGAGGTGTCGAGGCCGCCGGAATAGGCGAGGACGACGCGATCTGCCATGTGAGTGCTCCTTGTTCGGCTCAAGTCTAGGGTGGGGGTGCTCGCGCGATATGGCACTAGCTGGCGAATGCGAACGACTGCACGAACGCGGTGCGGCTAGTGGCGGTGCCGTTAGCCATGAGGATCGTGTAGATCACGCCACCATGTACCGAGACCACCGCGTGAATCGCCGCGCCGTTGGCCAGCGTCACAGTTCCTTGCATCGCGCGCTGTCCGTCGAGCACGATGATGCTCTGCGCAGATACCTTTGCACCGACAGCATTCGAGATGAGTCCATTGAGTGCGTTTGTCATGACGCGGTCGCCATCCTCGCTCGCGGAAGTGGTCGGCTGCTTCGCGGCTTGCACCTCGAGCTGATCCGCGCCACTGGTCCACACCACCTGGGTCACGACGACAGCCGCTCCGTCGACTGTCTGCTGCGAATTGCTCTCGGTCGGCTTGCCCGGGAAGACGATCGAGAAACCGTACGCGTTGGAGGTGTACTTCACCTCGCCGGGCTGCTGGGAGGATGTCGGCGCCGGGGTGGTGGCGCCCGAACATGCGGCGAGAAGCGGTGCCAGCGCGAGAACCACGGCAATCAGAATGCTCCGGCGAGCCTTCATGCGTTCTCCAAGAGCCAGACCATGAGGGCCTTCTGCGCGTGCAGGCGGTTCTCCGCCTGATCCCAGATCACGCTCTGCGCTCCGTCCATGACCTCGGAAGTCACCTCATAGCCACGGTCTGCCGGGAGACAATGCAGGAAGATCGCATCGGGTTTGGCGAGTGCCATGAGTTCGGCATCGACCCGGTAGCCGCTGAGGGATGCGACCCGCGCAGCCTTCTCGTCTTCCTTACCCATCGAGACCCACGTGTCGGTAACGACGACATCCGCCCCGGCAACCGCTTCCAGCGGATCCGTGTAGATCGTCACGGAACCACCGGTGTTCACTGCGATCGCATCCGCGTCTGCAACAACCCGCTCGTCGGGTAGATAGCCGATCGGGCACGCAACCCGCACATGCATGCCTGCTGTCGCGCCCGCAAGTAAATAAGAGTGCACCATGTTGTCGGCGCCATCCCCGAGGAAGGTCACCGTGAGTCCCGCAAGCGCACCCTTCTTTTCCCGGATCGTGAGAAGGTCGGCGAGCAGCTGGCAGGGGTGGAACTCATCGCTGAGCGCATTGATAACCGGCACGGTGGTGCCGGCCGCCATCTCGACGAGCCCCGCCTGGCCGTAGGTGCGCCAGACGATCGCGGCAACTTGACGTTCCAGTACGCGAGCCGTGTCGCTCGGGCTCTCCTTGCCGCCGAGCTGGCTGTTCGCCGTGGAGATAATCAGCGGTACTCCCCCGAGATCGGCGATTCCCACCGCGAACGACACTCGCGTGCGGGTGGACGACTTGTCAAAGATGACAACAACCGTCTGCGGGCCGGCCAAGGGCTTGCGAGCCCAGCGCTCCTTCTTGATCAGTTCCGCGAGATCGAGGATCGCGGTTTGTTCGACCTGCGTCAGATCGTCGTCTCTGAGGAAGTGTCTGGTCATTGTGCTGTCTCCAGTGCGGTGGCGAGGGTGGTTCTGAACATGCTGATGAATTCCGCCACCTCGGTGTCACCGATGATGAGCGGGGGTGCGAGCCGGATGCTGGAGTCGTTTGGTGCATTGACTATGAGTCCGGCATCCATCGCGACTCTTGTCACTTCGGTCGCGATCGGGGCGGTGAGCCCAACCCCGATCAGGAGGCCCGCACCGCGCACCTCATCGACCCCGGGCATCCCGACAAGTGCGTCGCGCAGTTGCCTTCCGCGAACCTGCGCGTTCTCAACCAGCCCCGCGCGTTC
>JAYSPT010000015.1:0-4165 GCA_043721995.1 Salinibacterium sp.
CAAGTATAACGTTCCAGTGAGCCCGAAATTGGCTCGCCCTGCACGGCAGCGACCATTTCGTCGTGATTGTCGCGAGACTGCGGAACGAGAGAGACGAGATTGCCGGACAGGGTCACCGGGTCACGAAAGACATGCGATATCTTCTCAACCCGCGGCCCGCCGCGCGAGCCACGCGTTGCCGAAGCGCAGCGGTGCGGGGCCGACCGCGTTTATCGCCAGGTCAGCTCAGGGCTTAGGTTCCTTTGCGCCCGCGGTCGAGAAGCAGACATCGCTCCCGCGGTCTGGCAGAATTGGCTCGATTAGTTAAGACTCTGTACAAACCGACTGCCGAACCACCGCGCTAGTCAAAGCCCCGCTAGGCACATCCCCGCTAGCCACATCCCCGCTAGGCACAGCCCGATACCAGCCCAGCCGAACCCAGAACGGATCCCATGTCAGTCTCCGTGATTCCCGCACCCGTGCACTTCGAACCGGGCGACGGTGAATTCGCCCTTGAGGGCGCGAGGGTTATCGGACCTCTCGCCGCTTATGCGGCTGAGACACTCGGCCTCGAGGTCGGGCAGAGCGGCACCGTGCGCCTTGAACTCAGTTCGGCCGGCGGCGAACCGAGAGCAGGCGGGTCGCCGGCAGGCGGGTACCGCCTTGAGGTCTCGCCTCGGGGCATCCACATCGAGGCTGATGCTGAGGCCGGGCTCTTCGCGGGCATCCAGACGCTACGCCAGCTCCGCATCGGCGGCACAATGCCTTCCGTAACAGTGGTGGACTACCCGCGCTTCGAGTACCGCGGCGCCATGCTTGACGTCGCGCGACACTTCTTCAGCGTCGACGACGTCAAGCGCTATATCGATGACATCGCGCTGCTCAAGCTCAATTTCCTGCACCTGCACCTGACCGACGACCAGGGTTGGCGGATCCAGATCGATTCTTGGCCGGAGCTCACCCGGGCCGGTGCAGTGACAGAGATCGGTGGGCGGGGCGGTGGCTTCTACACGAAGCAACAGTTCGCGGAAATCGTCGAGCACGCGGCATCCCGGTTCGTCACAATCGTGCCCGAGATCGACATGCCGGGGCACACAAACGCGGCTGGCGTTGCCTACCCAGAGCTCAGCGAGAAGCCAGCACAGCCGTACGAGGGCATTGAGGTGGGCTTCAGTTCGCTGAAGATTCGCAGTGAGCGCACCTACGAGTTCGTTGATGACGTGGTGCGGGAGCTGACCGCGATGACCCCGGGACCCTATCTCCACCTGGGTGGTGACGAGTCACTCACAACGAGCGACGAGGACTTCCTGTACTTCATTGCGCGCGCAACCGGGATTGCTGCCCGCCACGGGAAGACGCTGATTGGATGGCACGAGATGGGGCGCAGCCGCCAACTCCCTGTGGGCACGATAGGCCAGTACTGGAGTTTCACGATCCCACAGGAGGGTGCCTCCGAGAACACCCTCTCGTTCGTTCGGCAGGGCGGGTCGATAATCATGTCGCCAGCGGATGTCGCCTACCTCGACATGAAGTACGACGAGTCCACAGAGGTGGGGTTGGTGTGGGCCAACGGTCCCACCTCGGTGCGCGCCTCATCTGAGTGGGAGCCCACTGCGATCATCGGCGGGATCGGTGAGGGCCAGGTGCTCGGAGTCGAGGCGCCATTGTGGAGTGAGACTGCGGCCAGCATCCACGATGTTGAGTATCTGACGTTTCCGCGCCTTGCGTCCGTTGCGGAGATCGGATGGTCGCCCGAATGCCCTCGCAATTTTGACGAGTTCGAGCCGAGACTCGATGCCTTCAGAGCCTTTCTCGACACGCAGGGCATCACGCACAACTAGCCCGCGGACAGGGTGCGGGAATCCCGGCGGCGCAGCCAGGCCTCGCCGACGAGCACGAAAACGAAGCTGATCACGAGAATCCCCAGGTCCACGAACGGCAGCACCCTGATGCTCACCAGACCGAGAAGAATGGCTCCGATGAAAGCCCCGGCGCCGATGGCAATGTTGAACGATGTTGTGAGATACGCGGCGGCCACGTCACGAAGCCGAACCGAGGCGCTGTGCAACAACCGGGTCTGCAGAATCGTGGGGATACCGCCGAACGCGACGCCCCAAACGAAGATCGCGGCGATGAGGATCCAGGTCACGTGGGGGAACAGGCCAATCGCGGTCACTGCCACGGCGACCATGGCGATGGCCACCGCCAGGCCCGCACGCGGGAAGCGGTCGGCCACCGCGCCTGCAATGACCAGCCCGAACGCGCCGCCCACGCCGTAGAGGAAGAGGACGCCCGCAATGGCACCCGGGTCGATTTTGCCCGGCCCCAACAGGAATGGCGCGATGTAGGTGTAGAAGATGTTGTGTCCGGTGAGCAGAATCACGACCGTCAGGCAGATGATCACGATGGCCGGAATCGTGCGATCCTTGCGCAGCGGCAGGGGGATCTCGCCGGTCTTGAGGTTCTCGATGTGCTGCACCGGGGGCAGGAATCGGATCGCCATGAACACGAGGATCAGGATCATCGCCGCGATGCCAGCGAAGGCCAGTCGCCACCCCAGCACATGCCCGAGGGCGGTGCCGAGCGGCACTCCCAACACAAAAGCCGCAGTACCTCCCCCGCTCGTGATGGCCACAGCGCGCCCGATCATGTTCTTGGGAACGAGATGCGCGGAGTAGGCGCCCACCACGGCCCAGAACAGTCCGTGCGCGAGACCGCTCAAGATTCGCGCACCCGCGAGCACCTCATATGTGGGGGCGGCCGCCGCGAGCAGGTTGGAGACCACAAAGACCAGCAGCACGACGATCACCAGCCGCTTGCGCGAAAAGCGGCGGGTGAGCGAAGCCAACGGTGCGGCACTGACCACGACTGCGCCCGCAAAAAGGCTGATTAGCAACCCCACCTGCGCCTCGCTCACCTTCAGTTCGGCGGCGATCTCGGGCAGCAGGCCCGTCGGGAGAAACTCGCTCGTAACGGAGGTGAAAATGAGGGCGGAGAGGATGAACAGTCCGGTCCACGGAAACGGGAGAGGTTCTGATTTAGATAGTGTGGCCGCCGCCATAGAAACGTCATCTGTCTGTCTACTGCTGGAGCGTGCGCCGCGCCGCGGGGTGCCGCGGCGGAGCGGCAACAGTTTCCAGCCTACCCGGCGGCGTCCGGCGCCAGACCGAAACTGTGCATCTCTGTCAGAGTCGGCACCTTACAGCGATCGCAGCACAGAGGTTTGCGGCGCGAGCGCCGCAAGGAAGGCGCCAGGGTGCGTGCCCCTGGTCCCCGCCGCACGACCAGATTCGGCACGAGTGCGCGCAGGGCGTGGGCAGCGAGCCGATCATCCGACTCACCAGTCAAGAGCCTCGCCCCGCGCGCACCGCAACTGCGCCAGTCGGCGCGATCGAGGGCCGCTGCCCAGATGACGGTCGGGATGTCGCGCACGAGTGGCCTCGGATCGAGCAGCACGAGCGGGTCGCGTGAAAGGCAGGCGAGCCACGGCCCGAGTGTGGCACCGTTGCTTCGCTTGAGGAGCCGATAGCTCGAGACGTGCACGAGATCCTCCGGTCCGAGGTCGAGCGCGTCAACCGCCTCGGGCGTGAGAGTCGCCCCCGCGCCGAATGCCGTGACGAAGGTGCGCTCCCCGCGGGCACGGACTTCTGTGCCGCGAGGCTCGTGCCGATGAGCAGCGCGATCGCCTCGAGGCTGCCGGTAGCATCCGAGGGGTCGCCGAGGCACACTGACCAGCGAACGCGGGAGCTCATCCCCAGTCCTGTGCGCTGAACTGGAATTGAAGGCGAAAGTGCGCCGGGTCGAGGAGGCTCTCGACAGCCTCGACCAGGTCACCGGTGCTCGTGCGGGTGACGCATCGCGACCACAGGAATGCGTCGCCGGTTGTGCGGTGCAGCCGCTCCGCATCGAGCGGTTCGAGGGGGCGGACTTCGACCCACTGCTGTCCAGTCGCCGCAACGAGACCCGCAATGAAAAACAATCGGGTGAGCGAACCGGACGCCGCCTCAGCGGTGATGACGTCAAGCACCGAAGGAAGCGCAGGAAGGCGAGATCGCTCGATCGAGATCGGGGCGCCTCCGACGATGGAACGCAGCCGGTCTACCGAGAGAAACCTCTCGCTTTCCACCCCGAGCTCGACTGCCAGTACCGGGTCATCGATCTGCTCGATACGCAGCACGTCCACCCG
>JAYSPT010000016.1:0-1786 GCA_043721995.1 Salinibacterium sp.
ATGCTCGATGGCTCCGACGTCTCGTTCGCAACCGTCGAGCAGGCAGCCGACACAGACCACCTAGTGCGGATGATCGAGCGCAGCGCGATGACAAACTCATGGGTGGAATCCTTATGAGGGTCTGCACGATCACGGTCCGGTCTGGATCGAAGGGCGTTCCCGGCAAAAACTGGCGGCCACTCCTAGGCTTGCCGCTCTTCGCCTACTCCGTGCTCCAGGCCGCCGAGTCCGGGCTGTTCGACCGGATAGCGGTCTCCAGCGATGCTCCCGAGGTGCTGCTGTCAGCCGCGCAGTACGGCGCGACCGACGTCGTCGAGCGCCCGGGTGAACTCGCGCTCGATACTGCCGGGAAGCTACCAGCCATAGTGCACGCCGTGCTTGAGGTCGAGGCCACCATCGGTCGCCGTTTCTCGACGGTCGTCGACCTGGACGCGACGTCCCCGCTTCGGCTGCGAGAGGACATCGTCGGCGCTGTCGCCCTGCTCGAGACTCAGGGGCTCGAGTCCGTCATCACGGGCGCCGAGGCGCGGCGCTCCCCTTACTTCAACCTCGTCGAGGCGGATCCCGAGACTGGTTTCGTCGAGGTCTCAAAGCGGCCGAAGAACCCCGTGCTGCGGCGCCAGGACGTTCCCCGCGCGTTCGACATGAACGCATCGGTATACGTTTGGGATCGCGACGCGCTCGTTGCGTCACCGGGAGTCTTCTTCCCGACCACCAAACTCTATGAGATGCCTGCGAACCGATCGCAGGACATCGACAGCGAATTCGACTTCCAGATCGTCAGTTGGATCATGGAGTCGCGGAAAGGCTAGGACATGGGTCACTATAGGAAGCTCTTCGACCTCACCGGGCGGGTGGGTGTCGTCACCGGAGGCGCGGGAATTCTGGGGCAGGAGACGACAGCGGCCCTCGCAGACAACGGAGCGGATGTGGCGGTCGTCGACATCGACGCCGAGCGTGCTGAATCTGTCGCATCCGGGCTCGTCCAAGAGTTCGGAGTTCGCTCGATCGGTATCGCGTGCGACGTTACGGATCCCGCATCGGTGGCGTCGATGGCGCTCGCGGTGGAAAGTCGGCTCGGTCCCATCGACATATTGCATAACAACGCGGCGACCAAGGGACCCGACCTCGGGAAAATGTTTGCCTCGGTCGAGGACTACGATCCCGAGACCTGGCGCGCAATCATGGCGGTCAACCTCGACGGGCTATTCCTAGTATCCCAGCGGATTGGGGGGTTGATGGCAGCACGCGGTCGTGGTTCCATCATTCACACCGCGTCAATATACGGCGCCACAATGGGCCCGGACCAGCGCATCTACGAGGGATCCGAGTACCTCGGTCGCCCGATCAACACTCCGCCGGTATATTCGGCTTCGAAAGGCGGCGTCGTCGGCCTGACGCTTTACCTGGCGACCTACTGGGCAAGCAGGGGAGTCCGCGTCAATGCGCTGACACCCGGCGGCATAGCTTCAGGGCAGAACGATCAATTCAATGCCCTCTATAGCTCGCGTGTGCCCCTCGGCAGAATGGCGGAGGCCAGCGAGATCGCGGCCGGCCTCCTCTTCCTTGCATCGGACGCCTCCAGCTACATCACCGGACAGAACCTCCACATAGATGGCGGGCTCAGTGCCTGGTGAGCAATGCGCGCTCCTACCGCCTCTTGCGCAGCGCGAGCACCGCGGTGATGGCGACGCCTCGCAGGACGCCGAAGATGGTGCCACGGAACACCACCCGGTTGACCCAGAGCTCGGCGGACCGGTCGAGACCGGTGGGGGGCACTAGCAGC
>JAYSPT010000017.1:0-3993 GCA_043721995.1 Salinibacterium sp.
CCCGTCATCGGGCGGCGTCCCGGCGGGGTAGCTCAGGTGGTTAGAGCACACGGCTCATAATCGTGGTGTCGCGGGTTCAAGTCCCGCTCCCGCTACAACGGCCTTATCAGTGAATTCGGCAGCATGCCTTCATTAAATGGCATACGACTTCGCTGATTGAGGCCAAATTCGTATTGCTCGATCGAATCTGGTCATATCGGCGTGACGCATTCGCGCTAACTGGTGCGGGTCCGGCTTTTAAAGCGGAAAAGCCTGCCCAAGGGCAGGCTGAAGATGTCCGTGTTCTGTTCTATGGGATTTTGGCTCGGACCCTCGCTAGGGACTTTCTCGCGGAGTGACGATTCGTTCCTGGTGTCGCGCGAGGGCGACGCCGTGCTCGTCTTTTCTTCGGCGGGACCGGACCCGGACATCGGTAGAGCGGTTGGCTTCGTCGCGGAAGAAGGTGATGATGCGGCGAATGTTCGATGAGGCGGCTGCCAGAGTTGCGGCGATGTAGTGAAACGCGAATCCTCTTCCGGAGCGCCTTTTGGGGTCGCCGATGTTGTCGCCGGATGCGAGTTTGAGCAGGTTGTTCGATGCTTCCACCAGCGAGCGCATGCCGTAGTACGCAGTCCAAATTTCTGATTCGTGGGCGTACTTTTGCAAAGACTTCACCGGTTGTTGCTTGATTTTCGACGTGGAGTCGTCGCCCTCGGGAATGAGCATCGGCACTGTGATTGTCTTACGCTCGTTCTTCGCACCGGGAGTCAGGTCACCGTCGATGGAGGGGTAGGAGAATCTTTGGTAACCCTCGCTATCGGGCTTGCCTTTAGGCACCATGGCGTATCGGTGCCGGTTGGCGATTCGTTTGCGAAGCTCTGCTTCTTGAGCCTCGGCTTCTGCCAGAGTTTTTTCGGCTGCAGCTACTCTCTTGGCTCGCTCGTTCAGCTGGCCTCGGCTTGGTTCCTTGGTCTGCTTGCCGGCTACTTTCGGTTCATTGAGGGTGTTGTGCGCGGCCGTCTTTTGCTTAATGAGCAGTTCAAGTTCGGCGGTGGCGCTCAGCAGTCGGGCGGGAATGCGGTTGACGTGCCAGTTGCCGTCGAGAAGGATGAGGTCTTCGTAGTGGCCTTGGATGCCGACGCCGTTGCTTTTGTAGTCGATGACGAGCTCGGCCCCCATTTTGCGGAGGGGGATGTGGAAGGTTTCGATGGTGCCGCCGTTGTAGGCCCGGTCGGCGATGACGAGGATTCGTTCGAACCCGTATTCTTCCTGAACGGTTTTTACGAGGTGCGCGCCGTGTCCGATGAGTTCGCCAGGGCGGTGGAAGGTCACTGCGGTGATGAGGGATGGGAATGACGTGTTTTCTCCGGGGCTGTTCCAGCCCATGATGGCCGTTTCCAATTCGTACGCAGCCACGTCTGTCTTCTTACCTTGGCCGCCGTGGGAGCCTTCGCGCATGTACCGCCCGGAGTGCGAGTCCGGGTTTCGTCGCTTCACGGTTGGGTCGGCGGCGTTCGGCGCACCGGCGATTTGGAGTTTCGTCGCGTCAACGATGGTAGTCCCGCGGTACTTTTCCCACACGTCTCGGGGAAGCATTTCGACGGATGCGACGAGGAGGCGTCTGCACAGCCAGTTAATCCGGTCGAGCTTTTCCCGGGAATCTGCGCGAGCGCTCTCTGTCGCAGCTTTCTCCCGCTGGCGGGTGAAAGCCTCTGGCAACATGTTGCGGTTACGTGGTGCGGGGTACGGGTCGATGAGTGCGAGCATTCGTTGCGTCGCCTGCCATATCAGCTTGTACCAATTTTCCCCGTCGCTGTTGATGTTTCGAATCCCCAGTCGCTCGAATTCACGCAGGCCAAAGCGCCGGTCAACCGTCCGAGACATGTCGAGGTAGGTGACGCCGTAACCCATCCGGACGTTAAGCAGGAAGAGAACCAAGACCGCGTCGAGCGGAATCACCGCCTTCCTGCCTGCGGACGACTTGCGGCGCTGGGCATCCCATTTCTTGAGTTCCGGCAGTACGCCCGAGCGGTCGACGATGCGAATAGCTTCCGACAGGTACGCGGTAGGAACCCGCCCTACAGCGCTGTCGTCGTACTCGCGCAGCCCCATACCGAAGGTTGCCTGCATTCGTGATTCCAGCAGGTCCGACCCGACGAGCGCGGGCGCGCTCATTTTCCGTCTCCGCGAAGAAACTTGCGATACTCGAACTGGTCCGCCGCATGGATGTACTGCAGGTACTGGTCCAGGTTGTCCAGCTGGGAGATTCCGCCGGCACGGAACAGTTCCTTCAGCGGGGTGCCCTTGGCCAGGTGCTCTGTTATCCAGGTAGCGCGAAGCCGAGTGGTCACTGGCGGCTGGCCCATCGAGGCTCTGGTGAAGTTGGAGAGCATGTTCTCGCTGGTGTGACTGCGAGGTAATCCCCATATCGGGTCGCCGGTGTTGCGTGATTCCGCGACGGTGACCATCCAGGGCTCCCAATAGCGGAGGACTGGGACGACTCGTGCCTTGGTTCCTCTCACGTGGATGACGACGCCATCGCTGTCGATGACTACGTCTTCCCGCAGAACCTGGCCGATTTCACCTGGCCCAAGGCCGGCGCCGGCTGCTAAGGCGAGCAGCATCATCGCTTTCTCGCGGAGGACGAGGGTGTGCTGCCCTTTCGCCCAGGCGCGGAATTTTTTGATTTCCGCCGTCGAGTAGGGGGCCTTGATGGTCCTCTTGTGCAGGGGTGTCATCGCAGGGGTATGAGCATCAGGGACGAGGGTTTTCGATATCGCCAGAAGTGCGGAGCGGTATGTGGCACGCGTGGCGTTGCTGAGTTCAGCCTCCGTGCAGTAGCTGTCGATGACTTTGGGGATGAACAGTGCCGCAGCTTCCATGGGGAGGCCTTGAGCGCTCGTGCACCAGATGACGAAGGGGCCAGCCATACTCATAAGGCGACTGGTGTCGTAGGACGACTGGTTGCTGGCTGTGAGGTAAGCGGCGTCGATAACGAACTTGCGGACGCGCCTCCACTCACGCTGGTTGACCTTGGGTACGTAGTCTTCGAGCAACCTCACCACCTCCTCTCCCGCTTGCTTGTAATTGCTGCCATCCAGGACTGGGCTGCCGATGTACACCGCGGTTTTCAGCGACCCGTCATGCGCTTGTACTCGCAAGTCGCCGAGGGCGTTACGAAGACTGGATGACGTCGCCCGGTCGACGCCGCCCTCACCTGTCAGTGGTGGGCGAACCTCGTGATGCTCACCAAGGTCGAGCAGAGCGCGGGCACCGTGCGGACGGTCGGTCAAGCGAGGGAGAGTTGAGGAGTTCGTAGCGGTCATAGTGTCTCTATGCGCGACGACACTAACCGGCTGGAGTGATACTAGGCGAATAACACGTCCAGGAGTGCTGCATTGCTTTTGCTGGTATTACAGTCCGCTAGTAGTCCTCAAACCCCTTCGCGGCAGAGGAGACTAGGCTTTGGCTATGAGCATTCCCGCGTCACCTCCAATTGCACGTGCATGGGCGCTCACAGCGACGACGTTCAAGCCTCGGATGTTCGCGGCTTCGCCCAAGCAGTTTGGAAAATCGGCAGGAGAATTGTCGCCGGCGTCGGGCGTGAAGGCTTCCGATCCGCGGTTTCTTGCCGCTCAATTGCAGCACCGAGTGTGCAATGCGCTTCGGGAATCGCTGCTTGCGGATGGGCAAACTGTCACCGATCTGGCCGGCGAGCTGACCCCGCTGGTGCCGGGCATGAGTTACGACCGTCTCGTGCGCGTTCTGCGTGGGGAAACTTTGATGCAGATGGCTGACCTCACGACATGGGCGGCACGCTACCCGGCAGTGAGACGGATCCTCACCAGCGATGGAACCTGGAGCGCACCCGATCAGGACGACGACAACGTTCCTTCCAGCGTGTAGCGCGGATCCAGATCGTGCCCGCTGAGGCTTGACGAGTGAGCGATACGAACGGAAGAACACAAAGGCGACGTGGGAGACGGGCCTTGCGCTAGATAGATATAAGGACAG
>JAYSPT010000018.1:0-7769 GCA_043721995.1 Salinibacterium sp.
GCAGCTGGCGTTCGTCCCGAACTTCGTGATCTGGACCGCGAGCTGGCTCATCGGTCCGGGCTTTGCGATCGGCACGGGGTCAAGCGTGAGCCCGCTCGCGACGACACTCGGGCCGCTGCCCGCGATCCCGATCCTGGGTGCGCTCCCGTCGGGGTCATTGGCACTGGGTTTTCTCGGGCTTCTGGTTCCGATCGTTGTCGGATTCCTCGTCGGCGCGATTCTCGGTCCGCGGCTGAAAGAGCAGGTTGAGGGTTCATTGATCGTGCTCACAGGCGTCGGAATCGGGCTCGTCGGGGGCATCATTCTGGGGCTGCTCGCCTGGTTCTCCGCCGGTGCGGCAGGCCCGGGCCGGCTTGAGACCGTCGGGCCGAACCCATGGGCGGTGGGTATCTGGGCAGCGATCGAGCTCAGCATCGCCGCCACGATTGGGCTCCTGTCCACACTGCGGTTTCCGGTGCTGCACCGCCCGCCCGCCGGCCGCGTCAAGCGCCCGCGATAGGCCCCGCACCGCCCGCGATAGGCCCCGCACCCTCCCGCGATAGGCTCAGGTCGTGCTCTCCCTCGTCGTGCTGATCTCCGGCGCCGGATCGAACCTGAGGGCGCTTCTCGAGGCATGCGAAGACGCCGAGTTCCCCGCGCGGGTTGTGGCGATTGGCGCAGACCGCGATGCAGACGGCTTTGAGTACGCGGAGGAGTACGGCATCCCGACCTTCTCACTCGCGATGGGGACCTTCGCCGATCGCGATGCATGGGCCGATGAACTTCTCTTGCAGGTGCAGTCCTGGAAGCCCGACCTTGTGCTGTTGAGCGGTTTCATGAAGCTGCTGCCACCGCACTTCGTTGCGTCGCTTTCCCCGAACCTGCTGAACACGCATCCGGCATACCTGCCGGAATTTCCGGGTGCGCATGCGGTTCGTGATGCGCTCAGAGCGGGCGTTTCCGAAACCGGTGCGAGTGTCATCGTCGTCGACAACGGCGTGGACAGCGGCCCGATCATTGCGCAGGAGCGTGTGCAGGTCTTTCCCGGTGACACCGAAACGAGCCTGCATGAGCGCGTCAAGCTCGTGGAGCGACGGCTGCTGCTCCAGGTTGTGCTCGACATCGCAAACTCCGACCTGAATCTCGCCGAACTCGTATCCCACTAACCTCCGCCAGCTAACCAAGGACCGTCGTGCATCTCTCCCATCCCGAAGACGATTGCCGCACCCGCGACGCGATCCCGATCAGGCGAGCACTTGTCTCGGTGAGCGACAAGTCGGGGCTCGTCGAGTTGGCGACCGCGCTGGTAGCCGCGGGCGTCGAGATCGTCTCAACCGGGTCGACGGCGAAGACGATTGCGGATGCCTCGCTCCCCGTCACCGAGGTGGCGGCACTCACCGGCTTCCCCGAATCCCTCGACGGCCGCGTTCGCACCCTGCACCCCGCAATCCATGCGGGACTCCTTGCCGATCTGCGCCTTGAGGCCCACGAACTCGAGCTATCCGCATTGGGGATCAAGCCGTTCGAACTCGTGGTGTCAAACCTTTATCCGTTCGTCGAGACGGTCGCATCGGGGGCGGCTCCAGATGAGGTGATCGAGCAGATCGATATTGGCGGTCCGGCCCTCACCCGCGCGTCGGCCAAGAATCACGCCAACGTGGCGATCGTCACGTCTCCTGCTGACTACCCGCACGTGATCAAGGCGCTGACGCTCGGTGGCACGACGCTCGCTCAGCGCCAGCGTCTCGCAGGCAAGGCGTTCGCCCACACCGCCGCGTATGACGCCGCGGTGGCGGCCTATTTCGCGGAAAACATTGGGATCAGGCCGGAACACAACGATTTCGCCGACACCTTCTCCTACGATGTGCACCTCAAGCAGACTCTCCGCTACGGCGAGAATTCACATCAATCGGCAGCCCTCTACGTCGAGGATGACGGTACCGGCCTTGCGCAAGCTACTCAGCTGAATGGCAAGGAGATGTCCTACAACAACTACGTGGATGCTGACGCAGCTGTACGTGCGGCATACGATTTCGACGAGCCCGCGGTCGCGATCATCAAGCACGCGAACCCCTGCGGCATTGCTGTCGCGCGCGGTGCTGGTGACCCGATCGCATCCGCACACGCGCGCGCCCAGGCGTGTGACCCGGTGTCGGCCTATGGCGGGGTCATAGCAGCGAACCGGACGATCACGCTTGCGGCAGCCGAATCTATCAAGGACATCTTCACCGAGGTCGTCGTCGCGCCGGCCTTCGAGCCTGCAGCGCTCGAGTTGCTGCGAACGAAGAAGAATCTGCGCGTCCTTACGCTGCCCGACGGCTATCACCGCGGCTTATTCGAGGTGCGTCAGGTGTCGGGTGGTGTGCTCGTGCAAACGGCCGATAGCTACGTCGACTTCTCGTCTGCAGGGTGGAGCCTCGTCGCCGGTCCGGAAGCGGATGCGACGACTATGGCGGATCTTGAGTTCGCGTGGCGGGCCGTACGCGCGGTGAAGTCGAACGCGATTCTCCTCGCTGACGACGGGGCATCCGTCGGCGTGGGTATGGGCCAGGTCAACCGCGTCGACTCGTGCCTGCTCGCCGTCACCCGCGCGGGCGAACGCGCCGAGGGATCTGTGGCCGCGAGTGACGCGTTCTTCCCGTTCGCCGATGGCGCCGAGATTCTCATCAGGGCCGGCGTGCGCGCGATTGTGCAGCCGGGTGGGTCAATCCGTGACGACGACGTGATCAGGGCCGCTCAGGATGCTGGCGTGACGATGTACTTCACCGGCGAGCGGCATTTCGCGCACTGAGTCGCATCGGCCAAACTGAGACTCGTCGGATTGGCACAGCCCGCTTTGAGCGCACACTCGGTAGGTTTGCACAATGCCCAACGCACCGATCTCCCCTGCAGCCTGGACTCGACCGCATTCTTCATTCCGCCGCCTCGCCGCGGCAATCATCATTGGGTTCGTTATCGCTGGGGTCGTGCACCTTGCGAACCTCGCAATTCTTTTCATTGCCAACGGGTCTGCTGTTACCAATATTGGGCCGCTCAGCAACCTGTTCGGCTTCTCGTTTCTCGTACTTTTCATCCTCCTGGCCGTGGCCGTCGGGCTTGGGGCCCTTGGTAGGTGGTGGATCTCGGCGCTTGCCGGTCTCGTAGCGGGAGTTGTCGCCGTCTACCTGGGGGTGCTGTACGCGAATGTCGCCAATGGCAATGACTTCGGGGCGTCAGTGGTCTACTCGCTAAGCCCAATTGTCGGTATTGGTTTGACCTTTGTACTGCTGTCCGCAATCCTTCTTCCGGTCGTCGGCACCCGTGTCTGGGCATGGTGGTTCCGTGTCACCGGTGGCAAACCCAAGGCGCTCGCTCTCGTGCGCCAGCCCTCGACCCGCCTTGCCGAGGGTGAAGTCACCCACATCAAGCGTGGAAAGGTAGACATCGAAAAGGCCTTCGAACAGTGGGACAGCTACGTGCAGGCCCTTGAGTCGAACGGGTTCGAGCTGGTCGATGTCGCGGAGGCCGCCGACCTGCCGGACTCGGTGTTCGTCGAGGATGCGGTGGTGGTGCTCGGAGGCACTGCCGTAGTCACGCGCCCCGGTGCCGAGTCGCGTCGCGCGGAAACGGATGCCGTGCGAGCGACCGCCCAGGGCCTCGGCCTGAAGGTGGTCGAGCTTGAATCCCCCGCAACGCTCGACGGCGGTGACGTGCTCGAAGTCGGCAGTCTCCTGTACGTCGGTCGAAGCAGTCGCACCAACGCTGAGGGCGTCGCGCAGCTTCGTGCGATCGCGACTGGCCTTGGCTATCGCGTTGTCGCTGTGCCCGTCACGAAAGCACTTCACCTCAAGAGCACGGTCACGGCGCTGCCCGATGGTACGGTCATCGGCTTCCCCGCGCTCGTCGACAACCCGTCCCTGTTCGAGCGCTTTCTGCCCGTGCCGGAGGCGGCGGGAGCCGCCGTCGTTGTACTCGGTCCGGATGCGGTGCTGATCGCAGCATCCGCCCCCAAGACCGCCGAACTGCTCGCGAGCCTCGGCTACCGTGTCGTCAGCGTGGATGTCAGCGAGTTCGAGAAACTCGAGGGCTGCGTCACCTGCTTGTCGGTGCGGGTCCCATAGCCGAGTTGCGCGGAATCAATTCTGCGGCTTAGGCTGGAAGGCTGTCCCGGGGCACCGAAACAGTGCCATCCACCCCATGAGGGAACATTTTCATGCCCACACAATCGGCCGAAAACGGTCGACAATCAGCTCAGCGTCCCGCATCTACCAGTACTTTCCGTGCGCTTCTTCGCCTGTACCCGTACGCACGCCCGGCCATGCCGCGCATCTACCTGGGCATGGTTTCCGCGATGATTGCGGCAATTGTGGCGCTGCTGATTCCGCAGGTCCTGAAGTCCGTGGTTGACGGACCGCTGCGGTCCGGTGACTCGTCGCAGGTGTGGCCGGCGTTCGTCGCAGTGCTCGGGCTGGGAATCGTCGAGGCTTTGATGATCGCACTTCGGCGGTGGTTCGTGCTGCAGCCCGGTACGCACGTCGAAGCACGGATGCGCAATGCCCTATACCGCCAGTTGCAGAACCTCCCGGTGAGTTTTCACGATCGGTGGCCGAGCGGACAGCTGCTATCGCGCGCGATGAGCGACCTTAATATGATCCGTCGCTGGATCTCGTTTGGCCTTGTTCTTTTCGTAGTAAACGTGCTCACGATCCTCATCGGTTTCGGCTTCCTCATGAACATCTCCTGGATTCTGGGCATACTGTTCATCGTTTGTTCGATCCCGATCTGGATCTATGGTTTTGTCTTCGAGAAGAAGTACTCAGTCGTCGCACGCCGCAGTCAAGACCAGGCCGGTGACCTCGCGACGACCGTTGAAGAATCGGTGCATGGCATCCGGGTACTCAAGGCGTTCGGTCGAGGAAAGTACGCGCTGGCGAATTTTGCAACCCAGGCCGACGAGCTCCGTGGTACGGAGATTGATAAAGCGCGGGCGAACGCCGGCCTCTGGCTTTGGCTGCTGCTCGTGCCCGACGTCACGTTCGCGCTGTGCCTGCTGGCCGGCGTCTGGCTCGCGGCCGGTGGCCAGATTAGTGTCGGATCGCTGGCAGCATTTTTCGCAACCGCCACTGTGCTGCGGTTTCCGGTGGAGTCCATCGGCTTCCTGCTCTCGATGACCTTAGACTGTCGCACCGCAGTAGACCGGTTCTTCGAGGTGTTGGACGCTGCGAATGAAATCGTCGATCCGGAGCATCCGAAGACCGTAGTGGACGCGAAAGGGCGGCTCGTATTCGAGGATGTGCACTTTCGCTACCAGGACTCGCCTGCAGCTGTGCCTGACCTGCTGAACGGTCTGAACCTCACGGTGGAGCCGGGGGAGACGATGGCACTCGTGGGGCTCACCGGGTCGGGTAAATCGACCCTGACGGCGCTCACCACGAGGCTGTACGACGTGACTGGTGGGTCCATCAAATTGGACGGCGTCGATGTGCGCGACCTAACACTCAGGGAGCTGCGCACACACCTGGCGATGGCTTTCGAAGACGCGACGCTGTTTTCGGCGAGCGTTCGCGATAACGTGCTCCTCGGGCGACCGGATGGGAGCGAAGCTGACCTGGCCGAGGCCCTCGATATCGCCCAGGCTGCCTTCGTACACGAGTTGCCCGACGGCCTCGACACGAAAGTTGGTGAGGAAGGGCTCTCGCTTTCCGGCGGACAGAGGCAGCGACTCGCACTCGCACGCGCCGTCGCTGCGCGCCCCGCGGTGCTCGTGCTCGATGACCCGCTCTCGGCACTGGATGTCGATACCGAGGCTCTCGTCGAGACGGCGCTGCGCCGCATTCTCGCCTCTACGACTGCACTGATCGTGGCCCACCGCCCGTCAACGGTGATGCTCGCCGACCGAGTCGCCCTGCTTCAGGACGGCCGTGTCACGGCGGTCGGGAAACATTCCGAGCTGCTGCTCTCCAGCGAGCACTACAAATTCGTGATCTCCTCACTCGAAGACGAAGAACTACGCGAGCAGCGGGAGGCCGCGCTGTGAGCGTCCTGGGCGTTGAGGGGGAGGAGCGCAACGACTTCTCGAAGCTGGAGAGTAGGCAGATTCGCCAGCGCTCCCTGAAGCTGCTCGGGTCGCTGATCGTGCCGGTGCGCCCGATGCTTGTGCTCACGCTGCTTGTTGTGGTCGTCAGTACCATTGCGCAAGTGGCGGGGCCAGCGCTGATCGCATATGGCATCGACGTCGGGCTGCCAGCGCTGATGGCGAAGAACTGGCTGCCGCTGGCGGGGAGTGTTGCGGTGTACCTGGCTGCGGGCATCCTCGGCGCGATTCTCAATGCCTGGTACACGGTGCTGACCGCGCGGATCAGCCAGGCCATTTTGTTCGACCTGCGCAAACGGGTTTTTCTGCACACCCAGCGGCTGAGCCTCGAATTCCACGAAAGCTACACCTCCGGCCGCATCATCGCGCGCCAGACCAGCGACCTCGACGCGATTCGCGAATTGCTCGACTCGGGCGTCAACCAGCTGGTGCAGGGCGCGCTGTACATGCTCTTCATCGGTATTGCCCTGTTTTGGCTCGACTGGATCAGCGGGCTCGTGCTGTTGGGCTCGATCGTGCCGCTGGCCTTCCTGGTTCGCTGGTTCCAGGTTCGCTCGCAGTTGTATTTCCGTGACACGCGAACGGCGTCGGCGCGGTTGATCGTGCAGTTCGTGGAGACCATGACGGGCATCCGAGCAGTCAAGGCCTTCCGCAAAGAGGAGCGCAATGCGGGGGAGTTCGGCGGCCTCACCGAAGGTTATCGCCGAGCCAATGGACGCGTGATCCAGCTGTTCGGGATCCTGGATCCGGGCCTCGTGCTGATCGGCAACGTGACGATTGCGGTGATGCTCCTTGCGGGAGGCCTGCGGGTAGCATCCGGTGGACTCGCCATTGGCGTGCTTCTCGCGACCCTGCTTTACGCGCGGCAGTTCTTCGGCCCGGCGCAGGAAATGGCGGTGTTCTACAACTCGTACCAGTCGGCGGCTGCGGCGCTTGAGAAGATCTCCGGAGTGCTCGAGGAGCGGCCGAGTGTGCCGGACCCGACGCAGCCGATTGACCTTCGCGTCGCGCACGGGCGGGTTTCTTTCGATGACGTTGAGTTTGCTTACAAGGCCGGCCGCGTCGTGCTGCCCGAATTCTCCCTGAACATACCGGCGGGGCAGACCATTGCACTCGTCGGTTCGACGGGGGCTGGCAAGTCCACCCTCGCGAAACTAATCTCGCGGTTCTACGACCCGAGCCGCGGGTCGGTTTCACTTGACGGGGTTGACCTGCGGATGTTGCATCCGAAAGACCTCCGCCGAGCCATCGTCATGGTGACCCAAGAGGCCTACCTGTTCTCGGGCACGGTCGCCGACAACATCGCACTCGGGAAGCCAGATGCTTCGCGCGACGAGATTGAGCGGGCCGCCCGTGCCGTGGGGGCGGATGCATTCATCCGCTCGCTACCGAATGGCTACGACACGGATGTGAACAAGCGGGGTGGGCGAGTCTCCGCGGGGCAACGACAGTTGCTGTCGTTCGCGCGCGCATTCATCGCAGACCCGGTGGTTCTGATCCTGGATGAGGCGACGGCATCCCTCGATATCCCATCCGAGCGCCTGGTGCAGGAGGGGCTTCAGACGCTGCTCTCCGATCGCACTGCCGTGATCATCGCGCACCGGTTGTCGACCGTCGCGATAGCCGACCGCGTGCTCGTCATGGAGCATGGGCGCATCGTCGAGGACGGAACGCCGCGCGACCTCATTGCCGGAACCGGTAGGTTCGCGCAGTTGCA
>JAYSPT010000019.1:0-3902 GCA_043721995.1 Salinibacterium sp.
GCTGTTTAACGTCGCTCGCTCCACCGTGTACCGGACCGTCCAACGACAATCAGTCGACCGCTGAAGCACACACACGCCGGCACCCGTTGCCGAGCCAAGAAACTCAGCAACGGGACAGCCGAACCGAAGGACCGGCACCAGTCATTCCGATGATCAAGCCATGTCACAAGCCGAACGACCTGCTGGCGCGCTTTGGCGTGTTTCTGGATTTATCTCGGGGCCATAGTTATTCGTTGTGGTTATGGCTGCGTTCGGCGCTCATCGACGCTTTTATTTTCTTTTTGACGGGGGGCAAATTGTTAACCAGCCGCATGCCGGTGCGGCTAAGTGCGAGTGCGAGACGTCCGATGCCGGGCTTGAAGGAGACGGCGTCTCCGCTGAACCGTTCGCGGGATTTCTCGACCGCATCCCAAGCGTAAGCATTCATCTGTTTCTCGTATTCGGCGACTGCCTCGAGTACCGTCATTTCGCCGTTGGCTGCCGCGGCGAGGTCTCGGCTGAGATTTTGGGCGTCTCGAAGCGCTGTGTTGGCGCCCACTCCAAGACCGGGGGTCATGGTGTGGATGGCGTCTCCAATAAGAGTGACATTGCTGGTTGGCCACGGGTCAACCCTGGTGGAGGTGCGAATATTGATCGGGAAGCAGGTAGTGGGATCGGCGAGCTCGAACAGTTTCCTCAGGTTCGGGTGCCAGGTCGCGGTCCGATCGAGCATTACTTTATGAAGGGCGGCCCCGTCGAGGTCCATGAGGTTCTCGGGTAGGTAGCGTTGGTGTCCGCCGAAGCCGAGCATGATGTAGTCGCGGGTGTTGTCGAAGTTCAGTCCGGGCCAGGCGTTGAGTAGGTCCGCGTCGTTGCCGCCGACGCCGATTTTCACGGCCCCGTTGTGATCCCAGGGGAATTCCATCACGTGGATGATTGCGCTGTATCCCTGGGGTGCGGTGACCATGCTCACGCCGCGGAGAACTTTCGAAGTGAGCAGTTTGCGGGTGTCGTCCGTGAGCGGGAGTTTGGCCGTGATTCCGAACAGGTCCGTTTCTTTCAGCTGGGCGTCGGGAAGGTATTGGCGGCGCACGCCGGACCACGTGCCGTCGGCGCCGACCAGCAGGTCGCCGGTGGCGGTGCTGCCGTCCTCGAAGAATGCGGTCACAGTTCCGTCATCGTGTTGCTGGTAGCGAGAGAAGGTCTTGTCGAAGTGCACGTCAGTTTCGAGGCCGGTGAGTAGCACCTGGCGCAGGGTCATCCGGCTCACCGACCGCTCGGCGGCCGGGTCGTCGGGCTTGACCTCGTCGAAGCCGTCCAGAGACAACACTTCTGCGTACTTCTCGGTGAGAATGTTGAAGTATCTGGGCGTGATCGCTGTTGTCGCCTTGAACGTTTCGAACAAGTCCGCCGGGAGACAGTCGGCGAGGGCGCGGGAACCGTCTGGGGAAACCCCGACCCGGTAGCCGAACAGACCATCGGTGCGGGTGCGGTCGCGTTCGTAGACCTCGACGGTGATTCCATCGCGTTTAAGTGCTTGGGCCAGGCAGAGGCCGCCCGTTCCTGCGCCGATGATGATGACATGCATGTGCTGCTCCTGATCGTAGGGTTAGTTGCTTTCGCGGGCGGGGTCGCCGACAGTGGGTATCCCGCCGTCGCGGTGCGTGCGTGCGTGTGACGTCATCGACGTACGCCCGAGTGCCCATAGCGGAGAGAATGGTCGTCCCGCTGCGGGTACCCCGGATCTCACCGCCCTGCACGCAACCTGTTAGACGGAGCCGGGGCCCGCCGGCGGTGTGGGGCCCCTCGAGGTCCTTGACACAACCTCTCCCGATCCCGGCGAGTGTGGCATGGTCGATGTTCGCATCGTTCGAAACAAGCAGTTTGAGCACACCGCGATCGATGTCCAATTTGAGCTCAACATCACCAGTTGGAATCTGGCGCGAGCACAGATCGAGAACCACTGAACCTCGGATGGAATGGAATTGAAAGCTGCGGCTTGTGGTCCAGTTCCCAACGTGCTTGGCAACGGTGTGGTCGGCACACACGGTCACCGTGTCATTGGGGTCGGAGTTTGCTGTCATACATTCATAGTCGCATAGCTACTAGTCGCATAGCAACTAGTGTAATTTATCACCTATGACTTCTGGTTTTCGCCGTTCCCCTCTGGCACTGGCAATCCTCGGTCTCCTCGAAGCCGGCCCACTGCACCCTTATGGCATCCAGCAGCTAATCAAGCAGTGGGGCAAGGACGAAGTCATCAACGTCGGACAGCGCGCCAGTCTGTACAAGATAATCAACCGGCTCAACGAGGCCGGGCTCATCGAGGTCAGGAGCAGCAGCCGCGATGAGCAATACCCCGAACGCACCGCCTACGACGTGACCGCTTCAGGGAAAGCTGCCGTGCGCCAGTGGCTGGCGGAAATCCTCTCCACCCATCGCAACGAGTTCCCCGAATTTCCCGCAGCACTCTCATTCCTCCAAGTCATCTCCCCATCCACCTCTGCAGATCTACTCGAACAGCGCCTCGAGCAACTAATCCAGCGGGTTGCCGAACTCGACGCTGAGATCGTCATCCAAATTGAAGGCTTCCACCTCCCCCGGATCACCATGCTCGAAACCGAGTACGTGCGCGCCGTCACCGTCGCCGAAATGGAATGGGTGCGCTCAATCCTGCCAAGCCTCCGTGACGGCGCGCTCACCTGGACCCACGAACGTACGTAATGCCCCACGAAGGCTGTCGGCTTGCGAAAAACCCGGCGGCTATTCATCGGACACGAGACCACGGGACCACCGCCCGCAACACGGGCGGCCAACGCGACCGATAGACGGTCGCTCCGGCCAACGGCCAAGTTCGCCGACTCTATGTCGAAGGGGAACCCTCTACGGAAAACTGTTGGAGACTGGATAGCCCAGACACGGGACCGGCACGGTGGCGGCCTGGGGCCGAGAGAGAAGATTACGGTGGCCGTCAGGCTGCGGTTGTTGACCCTGCTCGGTGTGTTTCAAAGACCATGGTCGGCGAGTAGTCGGTGTCGGGCGTGCGATTCCAGTCTCTCCATACGCCGTCCACTACAAAGCCAGCATCGCGCAGTTGCTTTTCGATGAGTGCGCGTTCTCGAAAGGCGAGAGTGAGCTGCTCGGTGATGTATTCTGTGCTGTCGTCAAACACGTTGTGCGCGGTCAGTACGATCTGGCCGGGCTCTGTTTCGTTGACTTCGTACCATTCCCGAAGTGGACCGTTGGCGGTGTCGCGAATGGTCGGCTCTGCAGTGACCCACTTCTCCCACGCGCGGGCTTGCGGGTTACGGCTCTCGAAGGCCAGCACCCCGCCATCACGGAGGGCTTCGCTGATCTCCGTGAGGGTCCGTTCCCACTCACTGTCGACAATGTGTTGCGCGACGTTCCCGGTCATGACGGCGTAGTCAAACGGCTCGGCTGGTATGTCGCGGCTGTCGCCGAGTATCCAGCGCACGGATCGGCTGTTTGCGCGGTTGGTGGCGTACGCGAGCATGTTCGGAGAAGGATCGATTCCGACCACCGTGCGACCAGCCCGGGCGAAACTTGCCGTCAGCATGCCTGTGCCGCAGCCAATATCGAGGATGGTTCGCGCGTCGATCTCATCGGCGACCTGCCGATAGAAGTCGTGGTCCTGGCCGTCAGGGTTGTCGTCGTCATAGAGTTCAACGAGCCGCGCGTCGTAGTCATCCATGCACCCACCATATTGGCTTGGTAGGTAACCGTTCCGCGGTCGCCAAGCGGACGTAGCTCGAACCGGCTGACCCATAGCGGGTACTGATCATTGTGCTCGTAAGTGGAAAGCTAATTCAACCGAACCTCTGCCAGGTACTCTGCTTCGTACTATTGCGGCATCGTGAGGCTGAGCCATCGTTCTTCGATGGCATAGCCGAGATTCTCGTTCA
>JAYSPT010000020.1:0-2801 GCA_043721995.1 Salinibacterium sp.
GCGGTCTGGCCGTCGTACGGCCCCCCGGTGTAGAAAACGATGTACTCATCGCCGCGGGACAGTTCAGGGGTTGCATCAGTCATGCCTCAGTCTTACCAGAGGTGGCGCTGCCCTATCACCGTCATTGCCCGGCGATAGACTTCTTGCATGGCTTCGACCGCAGATTTACTCGTCTGGATTGACTGCGAGATGACGGGGCTGGACGTCGCAATCGACGAACTCGTCGAAGTCGCGGTGGTCATCACGGACTACAACCTTGTTCCGGTCGATGCCGGATTCTCCATCGTCATCAAGCCCGACAAGGCCGCATGGGAGAACATGGGCGAGTTCGTCACGGCAATGCACAGAGAGAGCGGCCTACTCGAGGAGATAGCGAATGGCGTCGCACTGGCCGATGCGGAGTACGCCGTCAATGAGTACATCCTGAAGTTCGTGTCGACGGCCGGTACTGCCCCGCTGGCCGGCAACACAATCGGTACCGACCGCACTTTTCTGGCGAAATACATGCCGCGCGTCGACTCGCACCTGCACTACCGCAGCATCGACGTATCGTCGATCAAGGAGCTCTCGCGCCGCTGGTTCCCTCGGGTCTACTTCAACGCCCCGGCGAAGAACGGCGGGCATCGGGCCCTCGCGGACATCCTGGAATCGATCCGTGAACTCGACTACTACCGCAGGGCAGCGTTCGTGCCAGAGCCGGGTCCCACAAGTGAACAGGTACAGGCCATTTCCGCGGAGGTCGTAGAAGCGTTCGCTGCGCGGCAGTAAAGCGTTCGCTCCGCGGCAGTAAAGCGTTCGCTGCGCAGCGGTATCACTGGCGCCGCACGGCCGCGGCCGTCAGATCGCGCCCAGTGCATTCGCCGCTGTAATACACTTGACGGGTTGCCGGTGCGCGTCGCCGGCCGTGGTGGTCGTAGCTCAGTTGGTAGAGCGCTGGCTTGTGGAGCCGGATGTCGCGGGTTCGAGCCCCGTCGGTCACCCCAATGCGAAACGGTCTGACTGCGGTCAGGCCGTTTCTGCATTGCGGGAGAGAGGCAAACGTGTCACAAACCCTCGCTGCCCCACGTGCAGAACTCGAGCGAGAGACGAGCATCCTGCCCAACATCCCGTGGATCACGATCGTGTGGAATGACCCGGTGAATCTGATGTCCTATGTGAGCTACGTGTTCCGGAGCTATTTTGGGTTCAGCCGGGAGGAGGCCCAGCGGCTGATGCTGCTTGTGCACAACGAGGGACGGGCGGTCGTCGCATCCGGTGGTCGCGAGGAGATGGAGCGCCACGTGGAGGCAATGCACGACTTCGGGCTCTGGGCGACGCTCACCCGTGAAGATGCTCCGTGAGCACATTCGTGCGAGGCGCGCAGGGCCCGATCGCGAAGTTCTCGAAATCGGATGCGACAGCCCTCACGAACCTCGCGGACCAACTGATCGCCATGCTCGAGGACCGCGCCAACGAAGACCGGGCCACTGGAGACCGGGCGGCAGAATCCGCCGTCGGCTCCGCGGCAAACCTGCTCCTCGCCCAACTCGGCATCGGGGGATCTGAGCACGCCCCAGGTGACCCCGCCCTCGCGCGGCTACTGCCCGATGCCTACCGCAACGACGCGAGCTCGGCATCGGAGCACCGTCTTCTGACCGAACTGGGCCTCGTTGAGCGCAAGGTGGCTAACGCCCGTGTCGTCATCACGACCCTTCTCACGAAGAACTGTCTCCTGGGTAGCGCGGCGGTACAGTCGTGGCTGCGCACGCTCACAGACCTGCGGCTCATCGTGGCCACGCGGCTGCAGATCACCGAAGACGGTGACGAGGGTATCGGTGACGAAGTGATGCTCGAGGTTTACGAGTGGCTCGGCTACCTGCAGGGCACCCTGATCGAATGCATCGAGTTATGAGGGGGCGCATCCGTGGATGACCTGAACGCGGAACAGTTCGAGAAACTCGTGATCGACGAACTCGACCTGCTCCCCGACGAGATGCTCGACGGACTGGACAACGTGATCTTCGTCACAGAGAACCGTCCCGAGGACGGCTCGCTTGACCTCCTTGGGCTTTACGACGGCGTGGCCCTGACCCAGAGAGGAAACTACGGTTTCGGGGAACTGCCCGATCGCATCATCCTGTTCCGCGAACCTCTGCTCTCGATTGCTGTCGATATGGATGATCTCAAAGAGCAGGTACACATCACCCTCGTGCACGAGATTGCCCACTTCTACGGAATCGGCGACGAGGAGTTGCATCGACTCGGATGGGGTTGATCGAATCAGGGCCACGCCTCGCTCCCCGGGCGTTTGTCAGGGAGTGACCCCATAGGATTCCTAAGTTGGAGGCTTTGATGATCACGAAACGCGGCGCAGTGGCGCTCGCCCTGCCCATGGCGGTGGTGTTCGGGCTATCCGGATGCTCACTGCTCACGACACGCGGCGATAGCGCAGCACTGACCGGGGTAGCGGCCTGCGCGCTGGGTCACACCTGGACGCTGGACACCGCCGACCTCGAGCCCCAGATTGTTGCGAGCCTCCTCAAAAAGAGCGTGGCTGGCGCGACTGTCAAAGTCGATGGAACCCAGACGATGGACTGGGCCACCACCGGGGAGATTTCCGTGACCTCGAACTACACGACGACCGTCACAGTCGCGCCGGCGCCCACGACCGTCACGATCGCAACCCAGACCCATAAGGGCACGGCGACCGGTAAGGCATATATCAATGCCGAGGTCGGCATCCCTCGCAACTGGGATCGTTCGGGCCTCACCGTGACCACCGCGTTCACGCTCAACGGTGCCGCGATCCCGGACCCGGCACC
>JAYSPT010000021.1:0-20859 GCA_043721995.1 Salinibacterium sp.
ATTGCAAGGGAGCCGACCTCGGCACGGAGCGACGTGAGCGCAGTCTGACGCTCGGCCTCGATCTGCACTTGGGCGTTCGCTACGATGCGAGCCGACTCGGCGGTGGCCTGTTCCTTGAGATCGGCAAGGATGGCGGCACCGTCGGAACGCGCCTGCTCGCGAATCTTCGCCGCCTCGGCGCGAGCGTCGGCAAGTGCTGCCTCGTACTCCGCTTTTTTCGCATTCGCCTCGGCCTGAGCGCGGTCCGCACGCTTGATGCCACCCTCGATGGCGTCAACCCGCGCGTCGAGGGCCGCGTTGATACGCGGAAGGCCCTTCCAGATGAAGAACACCAGGATAATTACGAACGCGAGGCTGCCCCAAATGAGGTCAGGCAACTCCGGAAGGAGCACCGAGTGACTATCCACGGGGCCGGGTGTCGGTGTCACAGCGGCGAATGCGCTCAGCATCCGAACTCCTTTGTTTGGGTTGGCGAGTGCGCGATTACGGGGCGGGGAACGGAATGAAGGCGACACCGATCGCGATGAAGCAGAGCGCCTCCGTGAGTGCGATACCGATCCACATGAGGGTCTGAAGGCGACCGGCCAGCTCGGGCTGGCGGGCCACCGATTCGATCGTCTTACCAACGATGATACCGACTCCGATTGCTGAGCCAATGACGGCCAGACCGAAGGCGAGCGGGGCGAGTGTTCCGACTACGTTCATAGCGGGTTTCCTTTCGAGGGTGGTTGGGAAAGTCGACGGTGGGTTGTCAGTGCTCGTCCGCCAGCGCCATCTGGATGTAGATGGCGGTGAGGATTGTGAAGACGAACGCCTGCAGCGCCCCAATGAAGATCTCGAGCACGACGAATACGACGCCGAAGGCGAAGGTTCCGATGCCGATCAGTCCGAAGAGACTGCCGTTTGCCAGAAGGTTGACGAAGAAGAAGTTGGTGGCCAGGAAGCACAGCACGAGGAGCACGTGCCCCGCAACCATGTTCATTGTGAGTCGCAGCGTGAGCGTGATGGGACGAATAATGAACGTGGACAGGAACTCGAGAAGCACGATGATCGGAGCGATAACTACCGGTACGCCCGGAAGCACGAGCGCGTTTTTGAAAAACCCCATACCGTGCTTGCGGATGCCCGCGTAGATGAACGTGACGTACGCGACGATAGCCAGGATGATCGCTTGGCCGATCAGTCCGGTGCTCGCGATCTGTAGACCGGGGATCGTAGCCGTGAGATTCAACCCGAGAGTGAGGAAGAAGATTGTCATCAGGATCGGCATGAACCTTTTGCCTTCCTTCTCACCGAGCGTGTCAATGACGACGCCCTTGCGGACAAAGTCGATGACAAACTCCATTGCCACCTGACCGCGAGTCGGGATGACCTTCAGGCTGCGAGTACCCAGCCACAAGATGATTACTACTGCGGCCACAGCCAGCAGGCGAATGAGCAGGACGCGGTTGAGCTCGAAGGGGGTGCCCAGAAAGAGCACGCCCTGCGGAAAGAAGTCGTTGATCGATGGTCCTTGAAACCCACCGGTATTACCGCCACCCGAACCGTCACCTTTGACGAATGGGAGAAGCGAGATAAGAGTGGGGGCTAACAGGTTCGTACTCCGAAATCAGTCATTCAGGGCGGGTGACGGGGGCGTGGCCGAGATCAGCCTAGCAAACCATCCGGGGCCGCCTGACCGCCCGAGCGCGGCATCAGCGGCGCTCCAGGGGGTGAACTGCGTCGGGGTTGCCCGGCAACTCGATATCACCGACGTACGGCACTCGGGTGCGCTGGAGCGCGACGCCGTCGGCCACCAGCGACCCGAACACCGCGGCGATGGCGGCGGCGAAGAACAGGTATGGACGAAGCCAGGGCTGCGCGCTCACGAGGATTACCACCACGATGAACACCACGAACTTGACCAGCCAAGTGCCAGCGATAATCACAAAATTCAGACCAACGGTTGCAGCTCCGGGGGCCACCCGATTAGCCAGAACGACGCTTGCCGCGGTCAGCCCCATGAAAATCGCGGCAAGCACGGCACCGATCAGCGCGCTGGCGAGACCCGGCATGCCTGCCACGAGGTAACCCACGATCGCGCCAGCGACCGCGGTCACCGCGGTGACGATCGCACCGTACCTGAGCGAGAGCGAGAGAACAGAGGGAGAGGTCATGTGAGTTCCGTTTCGGTGTTGGCAACCGAGGGTGCGTCGATCCCGTCGGAGCGGGCCAGCTCGACGGGCTCGTGGCTCCTGCCTCGAACCAGCGGCGACAACGTCACGGCTGTGCAGAGGACGAGGCCAACGATGACGAGAGTCGACGCCAGCCAGAACGGCAGGAACATGTACGACAGGCACCCCACCGAGATCACAAAGGTCCAGCCGTAGAAAATCAAAACCACCTGAAGATGCGAGTGGCCCATGTCGAGCAGCCGGTGGTGAAGGTGCATGCGATCGGCGGCGAACGGGGAGTTGCCAGCGCGGAGACGGCGCACCACCGCGAGCCCGAAGTCGAGTAGTGGAATCAGGAGCACCGCGAAGGGAAGGAGGATTGGGATGAACGCGGGCAGCAGATAGGCGTTCAGCTTGTCGGGCCGGGACATGACCCCCGGATCCACCTGACCCGTCACCGTGATCGCAGAAGCCGCCATGAGAAGTCCAACCAGGAGAGCCCCGGCATCCCCCATGAAGAGTTTCGCCGGGTAGAAATTCATTGGCAGGAAGCCGATGCACGCACCGATCAACACGGCCGTAATCAGTGAGGCGAGGTTAAAGTATTCGGTCTGTGCTTGCAACTGCAAGATGTAGGTGTACACAAAGAAGACGCTGGCGGCGATGAGCGCGACGCCCGCGACGAGGCCGTCGAGTCCGTCAATGAAATTAATCGCGTTCATCACGAGAACAACCGCAAGTACGGTGATGATGAGCGAGATATACGGCGACACGATCGTTACACCGCCGATCGGCAGGGTGGAGATCTGTACTCCCTGCCATGCGAGCACGCCGGCCGCAATGATCTGCCCGGCTAGCTTGGTCATCCAGTCGAGATCCCAGATGTCGTCGATGACACCGATCAGAACGATGATGATGGCCGCCCCGAGCAGACCGAGCACTTTGCCCGAGTCTGCAAAGACGAGGCTCAGCTGCGGGATCCGGGATGCGACCGAGAAGGCCACGACCATCCCCAGGAACATCGCCACCCCGCCGAGCCTTGGCGTTGGGCGGGTGTGCACGTCGCGTTCCCGGATCTTGGGATAGAGCCGGAAACGTGTGCTCAAGCGCCAGATGAATACCGCGAGCCCGTAGGTGACGGCCGCAGAGATGACGGTGATGAGAAGATAGAAGACTATTCGCATTTGGCGGCTCCGAGCAGATCACGGATCTCTTCGGCCGAGATTGCGCCCTCGCGCACAATGCGCAGCTTGCCCTGGGGGGCGAGCAGCCCCGTCGCATCCACGATCGTCGAGGCCACCGTGCCGCCGGTGCCGTCATTGAGGTACACGCTGACGGAATCGCCCAGCATCGCCTCGGCCTCCGCCGTGGTCGTCGCCGGTGGTTCCCCCGTGCGATTCGCACTGGATACCGCGAGTGGTCCGGTCTCAGAGAGCAATTCGAGCACAATGCGGTTGCTGGGCATGCGAAGCGCAACGGTACCGCGCGCGTCACCCAGGTCCCAGGTGAGCGAGGACATCGCCGGCAGGATGATGGTGAGCGCGCCGGGCCAGTACATCTTCACCAGCTCGCGCACCTCGTCCGGAACATTCTCGGCGAGCGCATCGAGGGTCGGGATGCCTGGAATCAAAACGGGTGGCGGTGCCGCCCGAGTACGCCCCTTCGATTGCACGAGCTTCAGTACGGCTTCGGGATCGAAGGCATCCGCGGCCACGCCGTACACGGTATCCGTGGGAACCACCACGAGATCTCCCCGGCCGATCGCGAGGCGAGCGAGGCGCATGCCGGTGAGAAGCTCAGCTTCGACCGAGCAGTCGTAGATGGATGGCATGACCCCCTCATGGTACCTGCCCAATCAATGGCAGGATTGAGGGAGCGTGGACATCTACTTCTTCGACCTGGACAAAACGCTCTACGCGTATGACTTCAGGTATCGACTCCCGGAACTCAGTCGACTCACCGGGGCCAGCCAGTACCACCTGGCCAAGACCTGGTGGGCGGACGGCTTCGAACCTCGTGCCGAGGTCGGCGAGTGGCCGACCGCGGACGAATATCTCGACGAGTTCGCCCGCATCACCGAGACCCGTCGGCTGTCACTTGACGAGTGGGCATCGGCACGGCGCGTCGCCATGACCCGCATCCCCGGAAGTATCACGGCGCTCGCACGGGCGGCCGAGCTCGGCACGGTTTCCCTGCTCTCGAACAATCCTGCAGCGACGGCAACCGCGCTGCCGATGCTGGCGCCGGATGTGGTCGCGATCATGGGGTCGAACCTGCTGTTCAGCTACCAGCTGCACGCCAGCAAACCAGGGGTAGAGGTCTACCATCGCGCACTCGCCCACTACGCGGCGGATGCCGCGGACTGCTTTTTTGCGGACGACTCGGCAGCGAACATCAAGGGCGCCCGCGCGGTCGGGATCACCGCCCACCAGCTCACCTCCCACCACGGGGTCTATGACACGGATGCGCTGGTTGCGGCCATCGAGGCCTTCGCGGTGCGGACGCGCGGATGAGCGGCCTGCTCTTCATCTTCGACATGGATGACGTGCTCTACGGCTACGACTGGCGTTTGCGGATGGCCGGGATGACCGAACTCACCGGACTCTCGCTCCACGAACTACGCCAGCGCTGGTGGAATGACAGCGGTGAGTGGAAAGCCGAGGCAGGCGGCTTCTCCTCGGCCGCGGAGTACCTGTCCGCATTCGAGGTGGCGATCGGCATGCCGGTGGATGAAACAGACTGGGTGCGCGTGCGAAGCGACGCCATGACGGCATGGCCGGAGTCCCTGGCGGCGGTGCGCCGGGCATCCGAATTGGGGCAAGTGACGCTGCTGACCAACAACGGCGCGCTTGTTTCGAAACACCTTGAGGCCATGGCGCCCGAACTCGTCAAACTCTTTGGCGGGGAGCACATGTTCACCTCTAGCGACTATGGGGCTCGCAAGCCCAACCCGGTGGTGTTCCAGCGAGTGCTCGATGCGTACGGGGCAGTACCGGAAGACACCTTTTTCGCTGACGACATGGATGTCAACGTTGAGGGTGCGGCAAGCATCGGTATCACGGCGCACCTGTTTAGCTCACCGGCAGAATTACTCGCTGCCATCGACGAGTTCGCGGCCTCTCACGGCGCAGCTTAGTTTCTAGCGAAGTGCAGTGGTTGCCCGGTCGCGACCGAGCAGGTCGCGGTGGTGGACTATGGCCCTCCAGCCGTCGTTCCTAAGCAGTACGGCGAGTTGCGCGGCCTGCAACTCGCCATGCTCGAGGACGAGTGTGCCGCCGGGGCGCAGGAGCCGCTGCGCGGTCGTGGAGACCTGACGTAGGACATGCATCCCGTCGCCGCCACCGTAGAGCGCAATGGCCGGGTCGAAGAGACGCACTTCGGGATCCCGCGGGATCGCCCCGAGCGGGATGTATGGCGGGTTCGAGATCACGACATCGACCGTGCCATCGAGCTCGAGAAGAGCTGTGGCGAGGTCGACGAATACCGCACGGGCATTGTCGGCGTTGATCCGGGCAAAGTTCTGCTTCGCCCAGATGAATGCGCGCGGCGACACCTCGACGCCATAGACGAGCGAATGGGGTACCTCCGTTGCCATCGCGAGTGCGATCGCACCTGAGCCCATTCCGAGGTCGACACCCACGGGCTGAGGCGACGCAACGGCCAGCAGCGCGTCGATGGCGAACTGAGCCACGAACTCGGTCTCGGGGCGCGGAACGAACACGCCCGATCCCACGGCGAGCTCGAGCGATCGGAATGCCGCGACACCCGTGATGTGCTGCAACGGCTCACGCGCCGCACGTCGCTCAATGAGCTCACGGATGGCGCTCTCATCCTGGGCAGAGAGCGCGCTGTCGGTCGCAACCCGCGCCTGCACTGCCCCACGGCTGAGTTTCAGAACATGACCCACGAGCAACTCGGCATCCACACGCGGAGTCGGCACGCCCGCATCCTGAAGAACGCGGGTCACCGTGTCGAGCAGTGCCGAGATAGTCGTCATAGTGGGGGCCCGGCTCGAAAGGCTCAGGCTTCCGAACCGAGGTCGGCCAGCCGAGCTTCCTCGTCGGCTTCGATACATGACTGGATGACCGGCTCAAGCGCGCCGTTCATGACGGCATCGAGGTTGTACGCCTTGTACCCGGTTCTGTGGTCAGCGATGCGATTCTCCGGAAAGTTGTAGGTGCGGATGCGCTCAGAGCGATCCATCGAGCGAATCTGGCTCTTGCGATAGATGCTCGCCTCGGCGTCTGCCTCCTCCTGGTAGCGCGCAAGGATTCGCGCACGAAGTACCCGCATACCTGCCTCGCGGTTCTGAAGCTGGCTCTTCTCGTTTTGCATGGCGACGACGATCCCGGTGGGAAGATGCGTGATACGCACCGCCGAGTCCGTCGTGTTGACGGATTGACCACCCGGACCGCTCGAACGATACACGTCGATCTTGAGGTCGTTCTGGTTGATCTCGACCTCTTCGGGCTCATCAACCTCGGGGAACACGAGCACGCCGGCCGCCGATGTGTGGATGCGGCCCTGGGACTCCGTGGCCGGAACCCGCTGCACGCGATGCACACCGCCCTCGTACTTGAGGTGTGCCCACACGCCCTCCGCCGGATCGGTGGAATTCCCCTTGAACGCGAGTTGGACATCCTTCACTCCGCCAAGGTCACTCGAGGACTGCTCGATGATCTCGGTCTTCCACCGCTTACCCTCCGCATAGTGCAGGTACATGCGCAGCAGGTCGCCAGCGAAGAGCGCCGACTCGGCGCCACCCTCACCCATCTTGATCTCCATGATCACGTCACGCGCATCGTTCGGGTCGCGCGGGATGAGCAGGCGACGAAGCTTCTCCTGCGCTGCGTCCAGGGAGCCCGTCAGGGCGGGAAGCTCCTCGGCGAACGACGCATCGTCGGCCGCCATCTCGGTTGCGGCCGCGACATCATCCGTCAGTTGGCGCCACTCATGGTAGGCGGCGGCGATTCGCGAGAGTTCCGCATACCGGCGGTTGACCTTCTTCGACCTGGCCGGATCCGAGTGGAGCTCCGGCTCAGCAAGCTGACCCTGAAGCTCTTCATGTTCGGCCAGTAGCGTCTGCACTGACTCGAACATCCCTAGTCCTCTTTGTGTCCGTTGGGCATCGACTTCTGCACTTGCATGAGGAACTCAACGTTCGTCTGGGTCTCCTTGAGACGACCCAGCACGATCTCGAGGGCCTGCTGCTGGTCGAGCCCTGCGAGGGCACGACGCAACTGCCAGGTGACCTTCGTCTCGTCGACGCCCATAAGCATTTCCTCGCGACGGGTTCCGGATGCGTTCACGTCGACCGCGGGGAAGATGCGCTTGTCGGCCAATTGCCGGGACAGGCGAAGCTCCATGTTGCCGGTCCCCTTGAATTCCTCGAAGATCACCTCGTCCATCTTGGACCCGGTCTCCACGAGCGCGGTCGCAATGATGGTGAGCGAGCCGCCACCCTCGATGTTGCGCGCGGCACCGAAGAAACGCTTCGGCGGGTACAGGGCCGACGAGTCGACGCCGCCCGAAAGAATTCGACCGGAGGCGGGAGCGGTGAGGTTGTACGCGCGACCGAGGCGGGTGATCGAGTCGAGAAGCACCACTACGTCGTGGCCGAGCTCAACCAAGCGCTTCGCACGCTCGATCGCGAGTTCGGCAACCGTGGTGTGGTCTTCAGCGGGACGATCGAAGGTGGATGCGATGACCTCACCCTTGACGGTGCGCTGCATGTCGGTGACTTCTTCGGGACGTTCATCGACCAGCACGACCATGAGGTGAACCTCGGGGTTGTTCTTGGAGATCGCGTTCGCAATTGCCTGCAACACGAGTGTCTTGCCCGCCTTGGGTGGGGAGACGATCAGCCCGCGCTGTCCTTTGCCGATCGGAGAGACAAGGTCGATGATGCGGGTGGAGAGCTTTCCAGCTTCAGTCTCGAGCCGCAGTCGATCCTGGGGGTAGAGCGGCGTGAGCTTGCCGAACTCGACCCGGTTGGCGGCATCCTCAATGGGCAAACCGTTGATCGAGTCGATGCGAACGATCGCGTTGTATTTCTGGCGACCCTGGCTGTTGTCGCCCTCACGCGGCTGGCGGATCGCGCCGACGACGGCGTCTCCCTTGCGAAGTGCGTACTTTTTGACCTGGCCGAGCGATACGTACACGTCGTTGTTGCCGGGCAGGTACCCGCTCGTGCGCACGAACGCGTAGTTGTCGAGCACGTCGAGGATACCGGCGACCGGGATGAGCACGTCATCCTCGCTGATCTCGGGCTCGAAGTCTTCACCCATCGGGCCACGGCCACGCTTACGGTCGCGGTAGCGGTTTCGGCTGCTGCCCTCGTCACCGAACTCCGTGCTGGCCTGCTGGCCACTGCGGTTCTGGTTATTCTGACTGCCGCTGTTGTTCTGATTGCCGCTGTTGTTCTGCGCGCCGTTGTTGTTCTGCGCGCCGTTGTTTTGATTCTGCTGGTTCTGCTGGCGGCTCTGCTGCGGCTGCTGGGCATTCTGCGCACCCTGCGCACCCTGCGCGCCCCCGTTGCGGTTGCGGTTGCGGTTGCGCGAGGAGCGAGTCTGCCCGGCTTCCTGGTCGGCGCCATCTTCGCCAGCTTGCTGATCTGCTGCGGGCTGGCCTATTGCGGGCCGTTCTGCAGTTTTCTGATCTGGCGCCTCGGGGAACACGATCTCATCGGGGGTAGCCGCGACCCGGCTCGTTTCGGGCTCGTCGGCACGTGGCGGGTCGACACGCGGAGCGCCAGCGAGCTCTGGTGCTGCCGCGATGGCTTCGGTGTCGGCGCTGGTCACCCGGCGGGAGATTCGCTTGCGCACCGCAACCGGCTCGGCCGTCTCTGCTGGATTTACCGTCTCTGGTGGAGTTACCGTCTCTGTCGGAGCTGGCGCCTCTGCCGGCTCGAAAGTTCCGGTTGGAGCGGCGGCCTCGTTCGACTCGCGCGATTCATTCAGATCGTTCAGTGCGTTCACGAGATCTCCTTTACGAAGTTTGGATGCTCCGACGAGCCCACGCTCCGTGGCGAGAGCCTGCAGCTCTGGCAGTCGAAGGGTGCTCAGGTCGGTACGCAAGCCCACGCCTGTGGCGGGGATATTGACGTCAGTCATTACTTGGGATTCCTTTCCCCTGCCGCAACAATTTCGCGCGACGGAGAGTTGATCGGCTGACTTCCACTCGAATGCATGGAGAAGACGTGGACTTTTACAGCTCAGGCCGGGGGATGATTCGCAACCGGGAAGCGCGGCTAGCCGCGGGCTTCTACCTGGTGCGTTGCAACTGTAGCACCCTTGAAGTCGACGGCCAGCATGAGCGATGACCACGGGTTATCTGAAATCGACGCGATGACGTCTGCCGCGACCTGGCGCTGTGAGGGATCGCTCGCAAGCACAAGTATCGAAGGACCAGCCCCTGACACGACCGCTGCGAGCCCTCGCTTGCGCAGTTCCTGGATCAGCGAATTCGTCTCCGGCATGGCACTTGCCCGGTAGCCCTGGTGCAGCTTGTCCTCCGTCGCCTCAAGCAGAAGCTCTGGACTCTGGATGAGCGCGGCAATCAGGAGTGCCGAGCGCGACACGTTGAATACGGCATCCGCATGCGGAACCGACGCGGGCTGAAGGCTTCGCGCCAGCGCTGTTGACATCGTCGCGGCGGGCACGCACACCAGCGGCGACACTCCCCGGTGCACGATGAGCTTCTTGGCCTTCGGTCCAGTGGGCGTGGTCCACGCAATGGTGAGGCCACCGAAAATCGCCGGGGCAACATTGTCGGGATGCCCCTCCAGCTCGGTCGCGAGCGTGAGCAGCATCTCGGAGTCGATGTCGACGACGCCCGCAAGCAATCCTTGGGCTGCGACCACGCCGGACACGATTGCAGCACCGGAGGAGCCGAGCCCGCGGCCGTGCGGGATGGCATTGTGAGCGACAAGGTGCAGACCGGGCATCGGAATCCCGAAGTGGTCAAACGCGTGACGAATTGAACGCGCGACAAGGTTCGTCTCGTCGGTGGGCACCTCCCCCGCGCCCACTCCGTGCACATCGACACTGACGCCCGAGCCCTCAGTGACGGTAACGGTCAACTCGTCATAGAGCGCGAGCGCGAGACCGAGCGTGTCAAAGCCGGGTCCGAGGTTGGCCGACGTTGCGGGAACGCGCACAGTGGCGCAGCGTCCTACGAGTGTGGTCATGCCTTGGCCAGGCCGAGGACGCTCGCGATTTCAGCTGCGTCGATGGGAACGACTGTTGGTGTCACATCCGTTCCCTGGGCCGTGCGCAGCGCCCACTGTGGGTCTTTCAACCCATGGCCGGTGACCGTGAGCACGACTGTGGCGCCTTTGGGGATCTCGCCTGCGGCCGCACGCTCAAGAAGGCCCGCGACGCTGATCGCAGAGGCTGGCTCGACGAAGATGCCCACCTCTTTCGAAAGAATGCGGTACGCCTCAAGAATCATCTCGTCGCTGATCGCTCCGAAATAGCCGTCACAGTTTTCCCGTGCGGCGATCGCCAGTTCCCACGACGCCGGGTTACCGATGCGGATGGCGCTGGCGATGGTCTCGGGGTTCTTCACCACGTGACCAAGCACGATCGGGGCGCTGCCCGCGGCCTGGAAGCCAAACATGCGGGGCATGCGGGTGGTGCGGTGTGCGGCGAGGTCTTCACCGTAGCCACGGTGGTAGGCGGTGTAGTTACCGGCGTTGCCCACGGGAACGATGTGGATGTCGGGGGCGTCGCCCAGAACTTCGACAACTTCGAAGGCTGCCGTCTTTTGTCCCTCAATGCGGTCCGGGTTAACGGAGTTCACCAGATGCACCGGGTAGTTGGCTGCGAGCTCTCGCGCTATCTCCAGGCAGTCATCGAAGTTGCCTTGCACCTGCAACAGCTCGGCATTGTGCGCGATCGCCTGGCTCAGCTTGCCCATAGCGATTTTCCCCTCGGGCACGAGCACGGCCGCGGTGATCCCACCGTGCGCTGCGTAGGCTGCCGCGCTCGCCGAGGTGTTACCGGTCGACGCGCAGATCACGGCTTTTGCACCGTGCTCGATCGCCTTGGAGATCGCCATTGTCATGCCGCGATCCTTGAATGAGCCGGTGGGATTCATGCCCTCGAACTTCACCCAGACCTCGGCACCGGTTCGACGCGAAAGCGCCTCGGCCGGGATAAGCGGAGTGCCGCCCTCGCCGAGGGTGATGATGGGCGTCGCATCCGAGATATCAAGTCGGTCAGCATATTCGCGGAGCACTCCGCGCCATTGGTGGGCCATTACTGCAGTCCCTCGACTCTCAGGGTGGATACGACGCTCGACACGGCTGAACTTGCGGCGAGGGCTGTCACGGTCCCGGCAAGGGATGCTTCGCTCGCCTCATGCGTGACAATGACAAGGGTAGCGGTGGCCTGCTTGCCATCCCGACTCAGGGCAGGGCTGGCTGTCGACTGCGCGACGGCCTCGACCGAAACACCGTGGTCACTGAAGAGTTGCGCAATGGTCGCCAGCACACCCGGCTCGTCGACGACCGAGAGAGTGATTTGGTAGCGCGTTGTGACGCTGGAGATCGGCAGGATCGGGAGCTTTGAGTGCGTCGACTCCGCGACTCCGGGGCCGCCCGCGACGTGGCGGCGGGCCGCCGAGACCAGGTCGCCGAGAACAGCCGAGGCCGTCTCGATTCCCCCGGCACCCGCGCCGTAGAACATCAGGTCGCCAGCCGCTTCGGCCTCGACGAAGACCGCGTTGTTGGCACCGTGTACCGCGGCGAGCGGGTGCTCGAGGGGCACGAGAGCCGGATGCACCCGAGCCGAGACCCCGTCGATGCCGGTCGCGGCATCCGTGAATCGCTCGCAGATCGCGAGGAGCTTGACCACGTAGCCCGCTTTGCGTGCTGAATGCACCTGGTCGCGCGTGATGTGCGTGATGCCTTCGCGGTAGACGGCATCGAGCGGCATCGTGGTGTGAAAGGCGAGGCTGGCAAGGATCGCGGCTTTCTGGGCGGCGTCGTATCCCTCGATATCCGCAGTGGGGTCGGCCTCGGCATAGCCGAGCCGGGTCGCCTCGGCGAGGGCATCGGCGAAATCGTCACCGTGCACATCCATCCGGTCGAGGATGAAGTTGGTTGTGCCATTCACGATGCCCAGGATGCGCTTGACGCGGTCGCCGGCGAGGCTGTCGCGAAGTGGCCGGATGATCGGAATCGCGCCGCCGACTGCTGCTTCATAGTAAAGCTGGGCGCCAACCTGTTCTGCTGCCTCGAACAACTCCGGGCCGTAGTTCGCGAGCACGGCCTTATTGGCCGTGACTACATCCGCACCGGAGTTCAGTGCCTGCAGGATGTAGCTTCGCGCGGGCTCGATGCCACCGATGAGTTCCACGACGATGTCTGCACCGAGTATCAGCGAAACGGCATCGGTGGTGAGCAGGTGCTGCGGGATATCGGTATCGCGTTCGGTGCCGAGGTTGCGAACCGCGACCCCCACGAGCTCCAGCCCGGCACCGGCGCGGGCTGCCAGTTCAGCGCCGTGTTCGATCAGGAGGGCCGCGACCTGTGAACCCACACTGCCCCCGCCGAGGATGGCGACGCGGAGGTTGCGGTAGTCGATCATGCTCGAACTCCAGCGTCCCGGTCCAGAAGATCTTCTTCGGTCTCGCCGCGCACGATCACTCGCGCTACGCCGTCTTTCACCGCGACCACGGGCGGGCGCGCGAGGTAGTTGTAGTTGCTCGCCATCGCCCAGCCGTATGCGCCAGTCGCCGGTACCGCGGCGATATCCCCCGGGCGCACGTCCGCGGGAAGGTAATCGGCGTTGACGATGATGTCTCCGGACTCGCAGTGCTTGCCTGCCAGGCGCACGAGTGCCGGCGGGGCCGCGCTGGCGCGGTTGGCAAGGCGCACCGAATAGTTCGCACCGTAGAGCGCCGGACGGATGTTATCGCTCATTCCGCCATCGACCGACACATATTTGCGCACGGCCGTCGCGCCCGCCGACGTCGGCAAGGACACGAGCACGTCTTTGATCGTGCCGATCGTGTACAGCGTCGTCGTGGACGGGCCGATGACGCTGCGACCCGGTTCCACCGCGATGATGGGCACGGGCACGCTGTACTCGGCGGCGGAAGCGGCAACGATCCGTGCGAAACGTGCGGCGATCTCCGGCAACGGGAGGGCGACATCCGAGGAGGTATACGCGACGCCGAAACCACCGCCGAGGTTCAGTTCGGGAACCGGCCCGCTCGCGAGCAGCTCGGCGTGCAGCGCGAAGAGTCGATGGGCGGCCTCGGCAAATCCTTCTGATTCCAGGATCTGCGAACCGATGTGAGAGTGCAAACCAAGAAAGTTCAGCGATGTCCTGGCGCGGATCTGGGCGACGGCGGCCGGTGCGTCCGAGAGGGGGATACCGAACTTCTGGTCTTCCCGTGCGGTGGCGAGGTACTCATGGGTGGATGCATGAACTCCGCTATTGATGCGCAGGCGCACGTTTTGCACCCTCCCGCGACGCGTTGCGGCTTCGGCGACGCGCTCGATTTCCTGCACGCTGTCGATCACAATCGCCCCGACGCCGAACCGTACCGCGCGATCGATTTCCTTCAGACTCTTGTTGTTGCCGTGGAACCCGAGGCGTGCGGGATCGACGCCTGCCGCCACCGCGACCGCCATCTCGCCAGCGCTGGAAACGTCGATATTGAGCCCCGCGGCGGTGACCCAGCGGGCGACCTCGATAGACAGGAATGCCTTGCCCGCGTAGTAGACCTTCGCCCTTGACCCGATCTTCGCGAACTCATGATCAAATGCTTCACGGATACCCGTGGCGCGCGAAAGCACGTCGGCTTCATCCACCACGTACACGGGTGTTCCGAACTCAGCCACAAGCACCGAAGCCCTCACCCCCGCTATCCGCAGCTCGCCATCGGGGGCGCGAACCGCGTTCTGGGACCACACGGTGGCAGGCAGCGCGTTGGCGTCGTCGGGCGCAGTCAGCCACGACGGTGCAAGCGGGTTGGCGGTCACGGTAAATACCTCACGGGGAATATGACTTCTCGCAGAAAGCGACGCGAGTGTGAGGCGAGCGAACCCGGATTGGTCCCTGAAGCCCTTTTAATAGTAGCGGGATGCCGCGCACGGCCCGCTACGGACAGGTACCCAGCTTGGAGAGGTTGGGATCAGAGAGCGCGACGTTGTCACCGTTGATCGTGACGACGAGGTTAGCGCCGGTCACGATCACATCGGTGATCTTCAGAGCCGCGGGCAGAGAGCTCGCAACGCAGAAATCCTGCGACTTGAGAAGGTCACCGGCGAGGCCGCCGAAGATCGGATTCGCGCGCAGGTCGGCGACCGAGAACTGGCTGTCCCCGACCTTGATGACTTTAGGTTCGAAACTGATACCGCCCGCTTTCACGGTGGGTGCGAGGTCCACAGTGACAGGGAGGGTCAGGACGAGGACGGTGAAGTCCGTGCCGACTCGGATGACGCCATCCTGCAGAGCGATCGTCTTCAGGTTCATTCCACTCAGGTTGGCGCCAAGCTTCTTGACGTTGTCTTCGGAGACGGTGACCGTGATCCCCAGCGCGCCGACCGGTTTCTCCTGATCCAGCGGAACGTGGGTCGCCGTGATCTCCGCAGATCCCGTGATGTCGCCGAACGTCACGGAGTCGACATGAACCTGGACCGAGTTGATTGAGCCACTGATCGCCTGCAGGATGATCGAGCCCTCGCCGAGCGACACATCCACCGGCGTTTTCGGATCAAGCTTCAACACCTCTACGATTCGGTCTCGCAGGTAGCCGTTCGCGTACTGCCGAACCAGGGCATCGGCGATGAAAAACCCGACAACGAGCAGAGCGAGAACGACAACCGGGACGATCACAGCGACACGCGGTCGCCGCCTCTTAATCAGTGGGTCCGGGATGACCACGACGGTCTTCAGTGGAACTGTCGGCGGGTCGATAAGAGAATCGGTGGTGCGCACAGGTTGGATCGGCTCGGCCATCACATCCCCTCTTTCACATGCGTTCGGGTGCGCTGACTCCGAGCAGACCGAGCGCATTGCGCAGCACTTGGCCGACCGCGTCGTTGAGCCAGAGGCGCGTTGGGTGCACATCGGTGACCGGTGCCTCGCCGAGCGGCGTGACGCGACAACTGTCGTACCAGCGGTGATACGCCCCGGCCAGTTCCTCGCTGTACCGTGCGATCCGGTGTGGCTCGCGGAGTTCAGCGGCCTGGAGCACGACCCTCGGGAATTCGGCCAGAATACCCAGCAGGATGCTTTCGGTCTCGTGCGACAGCAGCGAGGCATCGAAGGTGTTGCGCTCCACTCCCGATGCCGCAGCATTGCGCGCGACGGAGTTGGTGCGCGCATGCGCGTACTGCACGTAGAAGACCGGGTTGTCACTGGTCTTGCGACCCCAAAGGTCGAGGTCGATGTCCACTTGCGAGTCACTCGAGCTACGAACAAGGGCGTAGCGTCCGGCATCCACACCGACCGCTTCTACGAGATCCTCGATCGTGACGATGGTGCCGGCGCGTTTTGACATGCGCATCGGTTCGCCGTCGCGCAGCAGGTTCACGAGCTGCCCGATCAGGATCTCGAGATTCACGTGTGGCTCATCACCGAACGCCCTCGTCATCGCCATGAGGCGACGCACGTAGCCGTGGTGGTCCGCGCCGAGCATGATCAGGTTGCGCTCGAAGCCCCGCTCGCGCTTGTTGAGGTAGTAGGCGAGATCTCCGGACATGTAACCGAACTCGCCGTCGCTCTTGATCACCACACGGTCTTTGTCGTCGCCGTAGTCGGTGGAGCGGAACCAGGTGGCGCCATCCGCCTCGTAGATCGCGCCGAGGTCAGTCAATCGCTGGATCGCGTGCTGCACCGCCCCGGATTCGTGCAGCTCGTTCTCGTGAAAATAGACGTCGAAGTAGACGCCGAACTGGTGGAGGCTCGCCTTGATGTCACCGAACATGAGCTCGACGCCGACCGAGCGGAATACCTCCTGCTGCTCGCTGTCGGGGATGTGGAAAAGGTCTCCTGGATAGAGCTCAATGACCCGCGCCGCGATATCGGAGATGTACATGCCGCCGTAGCCATCTTCGGGAACAGGCTCCCCCTTGTAGCTTGCCACCAGGCTGCGTGCAAACCGGTCGATCTGGGCGCCGTGGTCATTGAAGTAATACTCGCGGGTGACGAGCCCGCCCTGCGCGGTGAAGATGCGCGCGAGACTATCGCCGACCGCGGCCCAGCGAACTCCACCGATGTGCAACGGGCCCGTGGGGTTCGCCGAGACGAACTCGAGATTAATGGTGACACCCTTGTAGAGATACCCCTTGCCGTACTCGGCGGCCTGCTCGACAATCGCCTTGGCGAGTGCACCAGCGGCCGCGGCATCCAAAGTGATGTTGATGAAGCCGGGTCCAGCCACCGCAACTGCTTTCACGCCCGGCAATTTTCCTGCCTCCACTGCGATTTCGTCTGCGAGCTCCCGCGGGTTCGCCCCGAGCGGCTTGGCGAGCTTCATCGCGATGTTGCTTGACCAATCGCCGTGCTCACGGTTGCGCGGACGCTCAAGTTGAACGTCGTTGACGGTGAGCGCATTCGTGCCTCCGCGACGCTCGATGATCCCGGTCACGACAGTGAGCAGAAGGGCGGAGAGGTCAGCAGGATTCACGAAAAGCAAGCTTAGCCGGGCGGTCTTTGCCGATCCTGCGGCATGCGCGAGGGTCGATGGGTGAGAATAGCGGGGTGCACCGGTCCTTAATCTTCCTCGCGGTGGCTGTGCTCGCGGTCGGGTTGCTGGCGGGATGTGTCGAAACTCAGTCCGCTCCGGATGCTGCGCCCTCGTCAACCCCGTCGGACTCAACAACGTCGGCTGTGCCGCAACCGACTCCGCTCCCCACGTCGACCGCGGTCGACATCCCGGTCACGGTCGCGTGTAAGGGTCTCGTCACCGATGCTGCGCTGGCACAGCTATTCAGCGATTTCGTGGTCGACACCTCCTACGCACCGGCAGCAGGATCGACCGCTGCGTCGTTCGTCGCGCGGAAGGGTGTCGCGTGCGGGTGGAAGAACAGCAAGGGCGAAACGCTCGAGGTCACCGTCGTCGGGATGCCCGCTGACGAGCTCACGATGCATAAGAACGACCTGGTGACCTCAAGTAACTCGGTGCCGACCTATGCAGTGGAGGGCTACTTCAGAATCGTGAATCGGATCGGCATCGCGGATGCGTTCACCGACCCTTACTGGATTGTCACCTCCTCGACCCACTACTTGGAGCCCGGGGATGCCGCACCGGTAGTGGCCTCGGCGATCAAGGCGCTCGGCTAGCGTTTGCTGCGCTCAGCCGAGCTGCACCAGCTGTGTGCCATCATCCGTCGGAAGCTCGTCGACGATCGCGAGCACGTCCATTTTCTTGAGCAGCAGGTCGGCCCAGTGGTTCGTGAGAAATGCAGTGTCGGCAGCGTCCCGACCCGTTGCGATGCGGACCATGCTCTGACGGGGTGCGAGGCGCGTCGCATCCACGACCCACCACGCACCGTCGATGTGAGCTTCGGCGACGGCGTGGAAGTCCATCGGGTACAAGCCCGGGGCGTACACGGACACCATGCGAGCCGGAACGTCTAGTGCACGGAGCAGCGCGATCACGAGGTGGGCGTAGTCGCGGCATACTCCCCTGCGGCTCAGTAGCGTCTGCTCGGCACCGTCGGTCGGGAGGCTCGAGCCGGGCATGTAACGCAGGCGCTCCCAAACCCACAGCGTGACGGCAGAAAGCAGTTCGTGTCCGCTCAACCCGAAGAATTCGGATCGTGCGGTTGGCGTGAGGCTGTCGGATTCGCAGTAGCGGCTGGGGCGCAGATAGCTGATGAGGTCAAGTTCCTCTACCGGTGCCGGCAATGCGTGACCGGTGATCTCGGCCGAGTACTCAACGACCATGGTGCCCGCCGTACTGATGAATTCCTGCAGGCGCGTGCCTCGCTTGTCGACAAGTTCCCTATAGGCCCGGGGCTCGCCGTCGAGCACGAAAGTGAGCCTCTCGGAGTTGAAGTTGTTCGAGCTCGCCGCGGCGACGCTGAACACCATATTGGAGCGGCCCTGAATGGCAAGTTCAAGGCGGGAAGTGACCGTGCGCAACATTCTCCGATGATGTCAGGTCTTGATACGACCCGTAGATGCTCGCGCGCGCTGATACCCTGAAGGTTCGACTCCTGGCCCCCATAGCTCAGGGGATAGAGCACTGCCCTCCGGAGGCAGGGGCGGCAGTTCGAATCTGCCTGGGGGCACTTCGCGAAAGTGCTGGTCAGAGGCCGTATTGACTTCGAGCCGAGAGGCCTAATTGCCGCTCGTGGCAACACCACGGTGAATTGTTCAACTCACACGGCAGCACGGCCGTTGTACGGTTGGCGACATGTCGGATCCGCATGAGTATTCACTTGCGATGAAGTACGGCATCACAGATCGGGCCTCAGGCATAGCTGAAGCCACCGAAGCGCGAGTTCGAATGACGGACTTGGCCGCTCGCGTATTCGGCGACAAACAAGAGCTCGACGTGCCGAGGATGACCCTGATGTCACTGTTAACTCTGGCCCTGTTTTCAGTCGGCGTTAACACGAGCGCAGGCTTTTCACGATGGCACGCTCGATGCAGCACGCTCAGACAATCCGTTTGCTTCTTTCACCCTTCTACGAAGCTATGCAGAAAACGCTGCCATCCTGATCTGAGTCTCTGAAAAACAGGGCGAAATCAGGCGTCTATATCCAGACGCTCCGGTCAAACAGAAATTCTCGATCGGAAAGCTCCTCGCTTATGCCGAAAACGGCAGTGGCGGATTCGCAGGTATTTATTCACAACTCAGCGGATTTGCTCATCCGAGTGTTGCGACAGCGCTGTCCGGATGGCGTACCACTGACGAGCATTCGCTGGTGAGCTGGAAATCGACACCCCGGTTTAAAACCGAGGGTGACTTCATGTTGGCGTGTGTCTGGCTAATCGAGCTCGCAGACGCAAATGCTCAACTCTGGGCACTGACTTGGACCAAGTACTTCGGCCCAAACTCCGAATGGGATGCGCCTGGCTGGCCGGGGACCGGGCTCAGTAGGTGACGTGGTCCCGCCGAGACATGCCGCTCATTCAAAGGGAACGGCCTGTTCGAAGGATATGGGTGTCGAGCGCGGCCGACACTGCATCCAAATCGTTATCGAACAGGTCTGAGTGGACATCGAGCGTGACCGCCACCGACGCATGGCCGAGCATCCGCTGCACGGCTTTGACATTCGCCCCGGCAGAAATCGCGAGACTGGCGGCCGTGTGTCTCAGTTCGTGAGGCGTCAGCCCATCCTGGCCGATCATGCTCGCGGCGTCGTCGAGCCACCCGCGCCGGAACACACGACCGCGCAGCCAACCACCGCGGGCTGCCGCGAAAGCCGGTGAACCGCCCTCCTTGCCCTCGACGAACAATTTGAGGTCAGCGAGGATCGATGCGGGAACGGGGATGGAACGGGCTTCGTAGGTTTTCGGCTCAGAGTCGGGTTGAACCCCATCAACCTCGACAACCGTGTGCTGCACCTCGAGCCGACCGCGCACGAAGTCGATGTCCTGAACCCTGCGCCCGGATGCCTCGCCCCAGCGGAGCCCGCAATAGGCGAGCACCTTCACCAGGAGTCCATAGTTGTTTCGCTCACCCCGGTACATCTGCTTGCCGAGCGAATCGACCGCGTCGGCGAGATCCCGCACTTCATCATGGGACAGATACCGTTTGGCCGGCCCGCCTACCTTGGGGAGATTCAACCCGTGGGCCGGGTTGGCCGGGAGTCGGCCATCCTTCACAGCCATCTGGAGGCTGCCGGAGAGCACGTTGACGATCTTGTGGACGCTCAGGGCGACTGCGTCTTTGAGAGGCCACCAGCCCATGCCTGGACCGCGCCGTGGGTCAACGAACCGAGCGGGTAGCCGCCGAGGGCGGGCTTGATTTGAAGCGCGACAATCCCGCGAGCTCGCTCTCGTGAAGTCGCACGCCAGTCGGCGCGACCGTCCATCCAAGCGTCCAGCCACTTCCCCAAGAGCACGCACGACTTTGAAGGATCGATGTATGCACCGCGACTCTTATCGATCTCGACGCTCGCGAGGAACAACTCGGCCTCACGCTTGGTCTTGAAGCCGCGCTTCTGGGTCTGCGCATGGTCAGGCTTTCGAAACATCGCTCGGTAGCGCTTGCCTGACCCGGTTTGGTAAGGGCTGATGCTTCCCATGACCCGACAGTACGTCGGGGCACTGACGCTACCTCGGACATATCAACCCGACGACCGGCAACTCCCTGCGCCGCCCCTCTCCACTTCGATCTCCCCCTCAATTTTTGCTTATCTGCCGCCACCCCTTTACTTCCCAACCTCCCACTCCAAGAGCTTGCGATGGGTGTGGGAGGTTGGGAAGCGCGCGCAGCGCGGGGGTGGCGGCTGATCGGCAAAAAACCAGCCCCAGCTGTTCCTTTGCGTATTCCAGCCCGAGGAATATGCAGAGGAAGCCCCACGATCAACCTTCCTCTGCGATCCCGCCATGTCACCATTGAGTGGTACGCTATCGAGTACTACTTACCGGAGGCGACAATGTCGGCAATCACCGCGACCGAAGCACGAAAGAACCTGTTCGGGCTCATCCAGCAGGTCAACGATGATCACACCGTCGTCGAGGTCGTGTCCCGGCATGGAAACGCGGTCATCGTGTCGAAGGACGACTAC
>JAYSPT010000022.1:0-5312 GCA_043721995.1 Salinibacterium sp.
TGCTCTGTCACCGTTTTTGATCAGGAGGGCAAGGAGCTCCGAGCCTTTGGTCGTACGCCCATCGCGAGAAGGCTGCTCGCCAAATTGCGATCGCTATCACGTCCCAGGTAATCGGGTCTGGGTTGAGATCGTGTCTATCGACGAAGCCATCGAATAGGGCACCCGTCCCGTGCCATTCAATCTGTCCGATTGACAGGTGAGTTGTCCGCCGAGATCACCGCGTTTTCGGGGCAACGTGGTGTTGCAGGAAACGCACTGATGGGGGATCTGTGCCATTCATTTTGTCCAAATCGGAGATCTCGGCAAACGCGACGCTGATGTTGATAGGCCGAACGCCGGCCTACTCAGCTCCTATTGTCGAGGTCCTCCGGCGAGGTGCTCCGGCGAGGTGCTCCAGCGAGGTGCTCCAGCGAGGAACTTGACGCTGTGACCGTCGAGCTCAGGTGCCCGGAAGCGGAACCTTCATCGGGACGGCCAGCGCAATCTTTCCCGGGGCGCTCCCCCTGGTTGAGTGTGCAGAAGCTGTGCCATGTCGCACGAGTCAGACGATCTCGGTGGCGAGGTCGGAGTCAGTTGGCACTTCGAACTCCCCGGAGGAACTGCGCGTCTCGCTCGTAGTCGGCGGCCTCGTCTCGGAGGTGGGGCTTTTGCAGCTCGACGGCCTTCTTGATTGAGATGTCAGCCAGATCAAGAAGGCGGATGATCGCTACGCGAAGCACATCATCCCAGGTCGCATCCCAACCATACGCCCGCAAAAGGAGATCCACGCGCCGTCGGGCATCATCCATTCCGGGAGCACCTTTTGGCGTCGATGAAGTCAAAGGGACGACGCGGGTCGCGAGGTAGGCGATGTCCCATAGTCGGGGTCCGGGCGAGCACATATCGAAGTCGATGGCGCCTACCAATACACCCTTGGTGAAGGCGAGGTTGTGGGGTGAGAAGTCGTTGTGACAGATCACTTCGGCGGGCACCTTCGCGTGGGATTGCCAAATCGCATCATCGAGCGCGAATCCGATACTGGCGTTGTGTAGCTGTTTGAGGTGTTGAGCAGCTTCTTCAAGCACGGAGTCGGCCCACACCCATCGAGGAAGAGGGTAGAGCGGTACGTCGCCTTCGATGAAAGACAGACGCTCACGGTCACCCTCGATCCCTATTGGGCTAGGGGCCCAATCGATCCCTGCGAGAGCGATGTAGTTGAGATACCGGTGAACGGTTGGGGTCCACGCTCCGGCATTCCGGAGGACGGTATCACCGCTGCGTTCGACCGCATTCATATTTCCACCGGGAAGAAGACCGTCCATCCCACCAGCTTAGGAGGCAGCTTCGAACCCGACACAGCCGACCGTGCACGCGACAGGGTGTGAGCCGATTCGTCGGGCTCTCGAGCGCCGCCGAGTTTGTGCCAGACGGGAACCTTCTGCGGGATAGATCTGGGTTCTACGCGCACCGAGGCGAGCGTGCCGGCGCCCTGTCACATTGGACACGATCTACTGGACCCAATCATCGAGGCTGTAGTGCCTCATCAGGCGAGTCCGACGGCTTTAGTGTGCGTAGCTCCGTTGAGCGCAAATATTGCGGGCTAAGCTCAGTTTTTGTGTACAGGGGTGCGAATTGGGAATGACCGGGCGGGCCGTTCCAGGCGCGGTACGGCGCCTTTCACGAGATCGAAGCCGTCTGATCGCTGTCGTGTTGCTGGCGGTCGTTGCACTATCGGCATCCGGGATCCAAAGTGCCGCCGCCATCGTTCTCCAACGAACATTGGATGCGAACTGGCGGGGTGCGTACGACATTCTCGTGACGACGAAGGACACGAAAGTCGGAATTGGCGGCCTCCTCGCGCCAAACTCGCTCGGCGACGGAGCGAACGGAATGCCGCTCTCTCAGCTGGCGAAAGTGAGGCTGATCCCCGGTATCGATGTCGCTGCCCCCATCGGCGAGGTGATGTCGCCGATGAAGATGGCCCGGCCGACCGTCAGCCTCCCCGAGAGCGCAGTCGCAGCATCCACCACTCCGCAGGCATTTCGCGTTACATCCACCTACACCACGTCTGATGGCCTCTCAAAGCGCTATGTTTCATCCGAAACCGCCTACGTCATAGTCGACCAGTTGCCCGCGGACACCGCCCGTGTGGTGGCTCCGACCTGTAACCTCAACGGCTTCGACGTCGACGCCGTCAAATACCCGAACCTCTGTCAGAGCCTGGTGACCACGAGACACTATCCGGTGAACGTGAGCAGCAAGGGAATGAACGCATGGGGCGGGGGCGACCAGCCGATAGACGGCGTTCTGCACTTCAGCGCGTCCGTGACCCCGCAACCATCGGGAGCCACCCGCATTACCCTCATTGATCCCACCGCCGAACGAAAGCTGCTCGGAAAAAGTGGCGCATTTCTCGCCCCGTTGCAGAGAATCCAGCCAACCGCGATAACCGGACGATCAGCCATGGATAGCTGGGCCAAGGGCTCCAACGGTGCGTTCGCATCTAACTACCTGGCCCAACAAGCAGCACTCGGAGTAGTGCAGCAATTGACCCCCGAGCAAAAAGAAATCTACGACGAGGGTATTGCTTTCAATAAAGAGCATGGTGTTATCCAGGACCTCGGAGCGGACACCGCGACCTACGTGCCGCTACTGACCTCACGCACGCCTGCTGCGACCCTGGCTTACACCATCGATGTGAGCCGCATCGGAGATGCACCGCGGGTAGCCGAAAGTGCGGATTCAGCCTCGGGATTCCCCTACGCCGTTCCCACCACCGCGACCGGCACTCACGTCGGCGAAAGTACGATCGACGCAAGCGGGATGCTCAACCCGTTCGATCGAACCTCGATAGAACTGCCCTGGCCGGGTACATCGAAGATGGAGCCTGCAAAGCAAAGCGTCTATGCGAGCCTCGGAATTGATGCTGCCGGTACTATCTCGACCTCAAAACTTGCGATCTCGAAGAGCAGTCGCGGTGAGGTCTCCGCCTTACTCGGTCACTCGGGATATGCCCAGCCAATCGCACCGGAGAACACAGACATCCCGAATCCTTTCGCTCTTCTCCCCGACGGGACTAAGGCCGGGAACGAAGCCGCGTACACGACGGTCACGAACATCCCGCAGAAACAGAACAACGGTGCACGGATCGCCGTTCCGGTCGGATCCTTCTCCACCGATCAGCTCGCCGGACTCCAGTCGTCCCTGAGCTATGTTCCCCTCGGCGCGTATCAACCGGTCGGCTCCTCCACCGACAAGGGCGTGAAGCTGAAGCCGAGCGTGAGTGGCGTTGGGCTCGTCAGCCCGCAGACGGTGGCAATCGCCTCAATCAACAGCGCGCCGGCGTGGGGTCAGACCTCTCCGGTGAGCGCGATACGGGTGCGGGTCGCGGGCATCAGCTCATACTCGTCGCAGTCGCAGCAGAAGGTAATCGCCGTGGCGCAGGCGATCCAGAAACTGGGACTCACCGCCACCATTGTCGCCGGATCCTCGCCCGCTAACGTGAAAGTGACCGTCGACGGTTACGCCTTCGGAGTGACCGATGCCGGCAAGCCGCAACAGGTAGGAACGCTAGGGACGGTCACCCAGCAATGGTCCGAACTCGGCGCGGCCGCCCGGGCGGATGTCGCCGTCACTACAGCTTCGCTCTCTGTACTCGGTATCGCTCTCGGGTCGACTGCGCTTCTCCTAGGTGCCGTGCAGTTTGCTTCCGTCCCGCGCCGCCGCGGCCAGGCCGCCGTTATGCGTGAGATCGGCTGGACGCGCGGACGTATCCGCCGCTGGATGTTCGCCGAAGAAATCCCCGGAGCGGTCATCGTTCTCGCCGCCGGAATTAGCGCTGTCGCCTTGTCAGGCCTCCAGCAGGTGTCGATCACGATCGCCGCGATCGGGGTTGCCGTAGTGGTGCTGACGTCGGTGGCCGCAGTGGTCCTCGGCGCTCGCGGCACCACACGTGCCTTGCAGACCCGAGAGTCCGGCGGACGACGGATGCTGCGCCTGCGCGGTCGCAGCATCCGCACATTTGGCTTGCGGCAGGCCCGCATCCACCTGCTCACCACGATCACCCAGGTGGTCGCCGTGCTCATCGTGGCGCTCGGCTCGGCCGGCCTCGCCGAGGTCTTCCTCGAAGGTCGCCGCCAGGCCGGGGCTAGTCTGCTGGCGCAGTTCACCACGGGCCAGGCTGCGCTTTTTCAACTGGTGCTCGGGGCGGTGGCTCTTGCGTCCGGGATCATCCTCGCCGTGCTGGCCCGTCGGGTCGATCTCGTGCGCCGCGCCCCCCAATGGGCGGCCCTTCGCGCGATGGGGTGGACCGAGTCGGAGCTCCGCACGGCGCAGCGCACGGAGGCTGCAACGGTCGCTCTCCCCGCGATCGTCTTCGCCGCGGCTGCAACCTTCGGCCGGGCGCTCGTGCTCAGATCTCCGGCCGTAGTTCCTCTTCTCGTGACCGGCGCGGGGGCCGCGGTTCTGGCATCCCTATCCCTCACCCTCCTCTTCGTCCGACGGAAGGCATCAGTTCAATGACCATCGAAACTCCGACCGCGGTTGGTGCTGGCGTCGTGGATGCAGCGGCGCTCGAGCTTCGCTCCGTTACCATCCACTATCTCCGGGCCGGACAGGAGCCACTCGCGATCATCGACGAATACGACCTCACTTTGCGGGCCGGGCAGATGCACTGTCTCGCCGGCCGGAGCGGATCGGGCAAGACCAGCATCCTGCGGGTCGCAGCCGGGCTGGTGCAGCCTACCTCGGGTGAGGTGATCTGGGCCGGTGCGTCCCTAGCAGGCGCAAAGGATGACGAGATCACCAGACGCCGTCGCGACACGGTCGGATACCTCGACCAGGGCGGAGTTCTCGTACCGGGCCTCACCGCGCTCGAAAACGTGTTGCTCCCAGCCGTACCTACCCGCCGGTCAAAGGCGCTGCTGCGCCGCGGCTCCGACCTTCTCACTCGACTCGGCGTCGCCGATCGCGCCGGAAGCTACCCGGAGAAGCTCAGCGGTGGCGAGCGCCAACGGGTTGCTCTAGCCCGTGCACTTCTCCTCGAGCCGGCGATCGTGATGGCGGATGAGCCGACCGCGAGCCTCGACCGTGCGAGTGCCGACTCCGTCATCCAGATGCTTCGCTCCCTCGCGGACGAAGGCATCGTCGTGCTGGTGGCCGCCCACGATCAGCACCTCATCGACGCCGCTGATTCACGGACCACGCTCGTCTAGCAACAACACGGTGCACAAGCGGGACGTCATACGGGCACTCCCCCGCCGTTATTGACATCGAACCCTTTCGGCACACAAAGATGCCCGTATAGGTGTCCCGCGAGGAATTCGCGCTCAGGT
>JAYSPT010000023.1:0-9834 GCA_043721995.1 Salinibacterium sp.
TCCGAGACCCCTGCGCCCGAATTCCGCGCGGGCTTCGTCTCTTTTGTGGGCCGACCCAACGTCGGAAAGTCCACGCTGACCAACGCGCTGGTGGGGGAGAAGGTCGCAATCACCTCATCTAAGCCGCAGACCACGCGCCGCGCCATCCGCGGAATCGTGCATCGAGTCGATGGACAGCTGATCATCGTGGATACCCCCGGCATGCACCGCCCGCGCACACTGCTGGGCGAACGGCTCAACGCGGTTGTGCAGAATACGCTCGCCGAGGTTGACGTGATCGGCCTGTGCCTGCCAGCCAACGAGAAGATTGGACCGGGCGATAAGTACATCAACGAGCAGCTGGACTCTTTTCCGCGCGCGAAGAAGGTAGCGATCGTCACCAAGATCGATGCATCATCCCGCCCGGGCGTTGCCGAGCAGCTACAAGCGGTCAGCGAGTTGCGGGACTGGGATGCGATCATCCCGATCTCCTCGTTCGATGGCGTGCAACTTGATATCCTCGCGAGAGAGATCGTCAAACTCATGCCGCTCTCGCAGGCGCTCTACCCGGACGATGCGGTAACCGACGAGACCACCGAGTCGCGCATCGCGGAGCTCATCCGCGAAGCAGTGCTCGAGGGCGTTCAAGACGAACTACCGCACTCCATCGCTGTGACCCTCGATGACATGATCGAGCGTGAGGACAAAGACCTGCTCGAGATCTACGCAAATCTTTGGGTCGAGCGCGACAGCCAGAAGGGGATCATCATCGGCCACCAAGGCCAGCGACTACAAGATGTCGGTGTGCGCGCGCGGGTGGAGATCGAGAAACTTATCGGACGCCAGGTGTTCCTGTCCATGCGAGTGAAGGTCGCCAAGGAATGGCAGCGCGACGCCAAGCAACTGGGGCGTCTCGGGTTTTAAGCGCAAGGTTTTCGGAGCGCCAGGATTCACCTGTTTGGCCTGTGCATTTGCTGAACAATTTGTGCATCCTGCTGAATTCGTGCGCTGCCTGTCGGCCGTCAGCGGATACTTGAGGGTTGCGCGAATGTGAGGATGTGAATGGGCTCGCTTCTGTCGGGAATTCAGGTCATCGGTGGACCAGTCCCCATAGTCATCGGAAGCATCGCGAGTGCGGCGATCGCCGCACTTGTGGTCCGGCGTCGGCCCCGGGGCAAACGCCTGAGTTGGGCAATCACCGTGGCAGTTGCAGCGATTGTTGGCGCCCTCATCGGCCTCGTCGCGTGCTGGCTCGTTAGTGACGTAGCCAAAACACTCGAAATCTCGCTAACCCCATCCGCTCGCGGCTGGGTCGCGCTCGCGTTTGCGGCCATTTCGGTCGCCGTAGTCAACATTCATGGCAGCCGATTGCGCCGAAAATTTGGTGCGCTCGCGGCGATAATGTGTTTCGTACTGGTCGGGGCGATTGGGGTCAACGCGGACTTCGGGCAGTACCCCACCCTCGGGAGCATCGTGGACGCGAGCTCCTACACGGCCATGCCCACGGACATCCTCGAGTCGCAGCACGCTGCAGCCTCCCAAACTCGCGGGGATACGGTTGCGCTCTGGCAGAGTTGGAACGCGCCGTCGACAATGCCGACCCACGGCATCGTCGGCACCGTCACGATTCCGCCCACAATCTCGAATTTCGCGGCTCGCGCGGCGTACCTATACCTCCCGCCGGCGGCTCTTGTCGCCACGCCGCCGCCGCTCCCGGTCTTGATCATGCTCGCTGGTCAGCCCGGAAGTCCCCAGGCCGTATTCGTCGCGGGCAAGCTCGCAGCACTCCTCGACTCGATCGCGGCACAGCACCACGGTCTTGCACCGATCGTCGTGGTACCCGACCAACTCAGTGCGGCTAACCGCAACCCGATGTGCATAGATTCGCCGCTCGGGAACTCGGCGACCTACCTGAGCGTGGATGTTCCCCATTGGATCCGCGAGAACCTCGGAGTTCAGGTCGATCCGTCACGGTGGGCGATTGGTGGGTTTTCACAGGGGGGTACCTGTTCGATCCAACTCGCAGCGGAGCATCCGCAGCTCTTTGGTTCAGTTCTCGACATCTGCGGCGAGCTTGCACCGTCACTTGGCAGCGAAAAGGAGACCATCGTTCGTGGCTTCCACGGGGATGCAGCAGCGTACCGTGCCGTAAAACCGCTCGCTCTCCTGGCTAGCCGGGCGCCCTATGCCAACTCAGTGGCGATCTTCGGAGCTGGGCAGTTTGACACCATCTTTGCCCCATTCGCACGGGACCTCGCCGCCGCAGCGAGCACAGCAGGCATGCATACGTCGCTCTTCGTATCACCGGGTACCGGTCACGACTGGTCCACAGTGCGATACACACTCGAACGCGGCCTGCCCATCGTCTTCCGCCAGATGGGCCTGACGGGGCCGGAATCGTGATCAGCCGCGCACGGCAGGTACCCTTCGCTACGACCCTGGTGCTGGTTCTGCTTGCCGTCGCCGTCGCCACCGGACCGGTTGCCGGTCCGTCATCTTTCTTGCGGCACGTTTTTGGGTTGCGCGCCGATGTGCTCGCGCAGCGCAACTGGTGGTCCTTCATCACGGCTAGCTTCTTCGTCGAAAATCTGGGCCAGCTCGTTGTGGTGCTGCTCGCCGCGGCACTGGGTGTCGGTGCCGCCGAGCGCCTCATGGGTACGCGACGCACCATTATCGCGTTCGTCCTGACGGGGGTTTTCGGTTCTGCCATTGGCCTTGGCATCCAGGCACTCGGCGTGTTGGTGGGGGAGTATTGGGCCGACTCCGTGCGCGCGGTTGTCACACTCGATCCCCTCACACCGATCATCGGGACAGTTGCAGTGGCAAGTGCATTCGCAAGTGCGCTGTGGCGGCGGCGCATTCGGACGGTGGCTGTCGCGTTCACAGTTGTTTTCCTGCTTTATTCGGGGCAGCCATCCGATCTCCACAGGTTGCTGGCCGTGTTGCTGGGGCTGGCGATCGGCGCACTCTGGGCTCGAGACCATACCCGCCCGGCCACGTGGAAAAGCTCACATCACGAAACTCGAGTGCTGCTCGCCACGGTGACCGTGATTTTCGCGGTCGGACCGATCATCACCCTGTTGACCCACGGCCAGTTTGGACTTCTCTCGCCGCTGGGAATGTTCGTCGCCAACAATCTGCCCGGGTCTGGCTCGCGTGGGGTGGGATGCACAGTCTCCGGGGCGGGTAACGAATGTGTTCTGCTGCTTGGACAGCGTGGCGGCGGCGGTATCTCGGCTCTGGTACTCGCCCTTGTCCCCCTCGCGGTCATCCTCGCGGGGGCACGCGGGCTCGCAAATGGGCGACGTGCGGCGGTCTACCTTGTCGCGGGCCTTGCGGCAGCCGACGGGCTTCTCGCCGCTTTCTTCTTCGGCGTGGTGCCCTCGATCGGCCAGGCGACGCGCGCGGTCAACCACCCTGGCCATACCGTCGAGTTCGGCGCATGGATGGTGGCTAACGCCACACTTCCGCTCGTGCTCGCGGTCGTGCTCATGTCGCAGCGGAGGCATTTTCCCATCGTCGCGCCACGAGTTGCCCGATGGCGCTTTCTCATCACCACCGGATCCGCCCTGGTGGGATCTTCCGCGTTGTACCTGGGGATCGGCTCGCTGCTCGGCAAGCAGTTCAGGCCGGCAGTGGGTTTTGTCGACCTGTTGGCTGACCTGCCAGAACGATTCATTCCGGTGTCTTTTCTGGATGCAGAATTACGTGAATTCGTGCCGGCCACGATGGCAACAAGGTTGCTCTACCACGGGGTCGGACCACTGTTCTGGTTGATCTTTTTGATTGCAGTGATCGGATTGCTCCGCCGCGACATCGTGAGGCCCGGGGCCCCCGGCGAGGCGGCCGAAGTACGAAAGATGCTGCACTCCGGTGCCGGTTCGCTCTCATTTCCCATCACCTGGCCCGGCAACTCGTACTGGTTTGACTCCGAACGTCGGTTGGTGATTGCCTATCGCGTTGCAAATGGATGCGCCGTAACGACCGGTGAGCCAGTCGGAGATCCGCGCGACCGTCGAGAGTCTCTCGGGCAGTTCATCACCTTCTGCGACGCGAGCGCGCTGACGCCCGTCTTCTACGGAATTCACGGCGAGTGGTCGAACCTGCTCGTCGAGCTGGGTTGGTCGACATCCGTTATCGCCGAAGAAACGGTGATCGATCCCTCGGCCTGGGAAATGAGTGGCAAGCGCTGGCAGGACGTGAGGAGTTCAGTTAATCGCGCAGCGCGCGAAGGGGTTCGTGTTACGTGGGGCTCGTGGTCATCGCTGCCTGTTCGCGTCCGGTTGGCGATCGACGAAATCTCTGAAGAATGGGTGGTCGAGAAGAAGCTCCCTGAACTCGGATTCACCCTCGGTGGCACCGATGAACTTCGCGACCCTGATGTGCTCATTGGAGTCGCAATTGATCCGACGGGAGCCGTGCAGGCGGTGACCAGTTGGCTACCGTCCTGGCGCGGCGGCATCATCGTCGGATACACGCTCGACTTCATGCGTCGTCGGGCAGACGGCATGAACGGAGTCATGGAGTTCTTGATCGCCGAATCGGCGGTTCGCGCCAAACTCGATGCCCTCGAGTTTCTCAGCCTCTCGGCAGCTCCACTGGCACGCACCCACAGCGACGAAGGCGCATTGGTCAATCCCGAAAACAACGACGGCGATGCTGTGTTGCAGCGCGTACTCGGAATGATCCGAAGAGCGCTCGAGCCGGTCTACGGGTTCACCTCGCTGTTCAAGTTCAAGAAGAAGTTCCAGCCCGCGCTCATTTCGCTGCGCCTTGCCTATCCAGACGGACTCTCATTGCCAGCGATCGGGCTCGCGATCTTGCGGTGCTACCTCCCGGGTCTGAGCCTGCGCGAGTCTGCGCGCTGGGTGCGCGGTTTGCGCTGACTCGGCGCTGCACACTCTTATCGACGCACGAAGGTGGCCTTCTGCGGATGCGACGTCGTGGCGCTCACCAAGCCGCATCGCCCTCCGTGAGCAGGGGCGCAGCTGCGCGCGGCACGGCGGGTGCCCCCCCAGGGGGCTCAGCCATCCGGCCAGCCTGGGTGGGTGCTACCCTGAGAATGTGCTATTCGGTCTGCTTCTTCTTCCCTGCCGCGACGAGTCCTAACCAGGCCTCGCTCGTCGCGGAGTTCTTCATCGGCTTGAAGCCCTGATCAGAACCAGACAGACGAAAGCCCGAAGGACACCCAATGAAGAACAACCAGTCGGCTTCTGCAATGCCGATTCACAAGTACCGCCCGTATCAAGAGGTGCTGAGCATCGATCTGCCCGATCGAACCTGGCCCTCGAAGCGCATCAAACATGCTCCACGCTGGTGCGCCGTAGACCTTCGTGATGGCAATCAGGCACTCATTGACCCCATGAGCCCGGAACGCAAGCGCATCATGTTCGACCTCCTGGTACGCATGGGGTACAAGGAGATCGAGGTGGGGTTCCCCTCTGCGAGTCGGACCGACTTCGACTTCGTGCGAACCCTTGTTGAAGAGAACCTGATTCCAGACGACGTGACCATCCAAGTGTTGACTCAGGCTCGCGAGGAGCTCATCAGCCGCACTTACGAGTCCCTGATTGGTGCACAGCGCGCGATCGTGCACCTCTACAACTCGACCAGCGTTCTTCAGCGGGATGTGGTCTTCCGTACTGACAAGCAAGGTGTCATCGACATCGCGCTCAACGGTGCTCGTCTCTGCAAAGCGGCCGAGTCGATCGTTCCGGACACTGAAATCTTCTACGAGTACTCGCCGGAAAGTTACACCGGCACAGAGCTGGATTTCGCGCTCGATGTCTGCAACCAGGTCATCGAGATCTTCCGACCGACTCCGGAGCGCAAGGTCATCATCAATCTCCCTGCGACCGTCGAGATGGCAACCCCCAACGTGTACGCGGACTCAATTGAGTGGATGTCGCGGCGCTTGAATCACCGCGAAAACATCATCCTGAGCCTGCACCCGCACAACGACCGCGGTACGGCGATCGCGGCCGCTGAGCTCGGGTACATGGCGGGGGCCGACCGAATCGAAGGTTGCCTGTTTGGCAACGGCGAGCGCACCGGCAACGTTGACCTGGTCGCACTCGGCATCAACCTGCTGACCCAGGGAATCGACCCGCAGATCGACTTCAGCGACCTGGACGAGATTCGTCGCACCGCCGAATACGTGAACCAGCTCAAGGTGCACGAGCGCAGCCCGTGGTCTGGCGACCTCGTCTACACCGCATTCAGCGGGTCCCATCAGGATGCCATCAAGAAGGGCTTCGAGGCGATGGAAGCGGAGGCGCTCGCGAAGGGCGTCGACGTGAACGAACTGGTCTGGGCGGTGCCCTACCTGCCGATTGACCCGAAAGACCTCGGCCGCGGTTACGAAGCCGTGGTGCGTGTCAACTCGCAGAGCGGCAAAGGCGGAGTTGCTTACCTGCTGAAGGCCGATCACGCGCTCGACCTTCCCCGCAAACTGCAGATCGAGTTCAGCGCCGTTGTGCAGCATAAAACCGATGCCGAAGGCGGTGAGGTCACGAGCGAGCAGATCTGGGATGCGTTCCGGGACGAATACCTTCCGGCCGCGGCGGACCATGCCGAAGAGAAGTGGGGTCGTTTCGAGTTGCTTTCAACCGCGACGACAAGCGATCTGGCCGGAACGGTCAACCTCGACGTTCGCTTACGGATCGGCGAGGTGGTGCAGTCGGCGACAGGTGTCGGCAACGGACCGATCGCCGCATTCCTCGACATCATGGCCGAACAGAACATCGAGGTGAAGCTGTACGACTACGTCGAGCACGCGATGAGCGCGGGGGGTGATGCCCTTGCCGCTTCGTATGTCGAGCTAAATGTGAACGGCACGCGCCTGTGGGGGGTCGGCATCGATGCCGACATTTCTACCGCATCCCTCAAGGCACTCGTCTCGGCAGTCAACCGCGCAGTGCGCCTGGAGGCGGGCGACCGCCACCCGGTGAGTGTCTGATCGCATGGACGATCGTGACTACCTCGAGGTCGTGACCGGTGCATTCCTGCGCGACCTCGAGGTTGCCGACCTGTCCGCTCGCTGCGCAAGAATCGACTGGGATGTCACGGATCTCGCGGCGCATCTCGGGTCGGTGCATCGCTGGGCCGCCCGCAACACTGGTTCGGTTAACCGCAGTGATCTCGCCAACAGGCCTCAGCTCGATGGGTCCGTGGTCGAGTGGTACGCCGCGGGGCGCGATGAGTTGCTGCAGGCTCTTGTCGAGAACGATCCGGATGCAGAGTGCTACACACTCAGCAAGACGGATCGCACGGTGAGGTTCTGGCATCGGCGGCAGTTGTTCGAGGCGTTGGTGCACCTGTGGGACCTTCGCAGCGCGACCGATCCCGGTGCTCCCACGCCGCGCGAGGTACCTCCGGAGGTGCTCGCCGATGGCGTCGCCGAGCTGTTCGACACATTCATTGCTCGGGCTCGTGACCTCGAACCGCTCAACGGTGTGGTTCGTCTCCTCGCGACCGATACGGATGACCAGTGGACGTTCGGCGTCGACTGGGAGCGCGACACGGGTGACTACCCGGATGCGATCATCCGTGGCACTGCTGCAAACCTGCTGCTCTACGTCTGGAACCGCACGGACAACCTCGAGAAGTCGGGTGACCTCGAGCTCATCGCGCGTTTTGAGAGCGCGAGCGTGCATCCCTAGCCGGCTCCGGGCATCCCTTCGCCTCGCTCCATTCTGGAAATTTAGGAATTCGATGCGAGTGCTTCCTGAACCACCTCGATCTTTGAATGCGGGAACGCGGAATTCCTGAATTTTAGGGATTCGGGCAGGTGGATGTTCCTGGGCGCCAGCGCGCGACACGCACTCAGAATCGTCGGTCCTGGCGCCGTCGAATCCTCGGCAGTCTCGAGATTGCTTGCTGTTCCGGGAGCGTCCAGTTAAACAGCACAGCGAGCACCCGCACCCCGAATGTCAAGACGACGCAGGTGGACGCGGCCATGAAGACGGGTGCTCCAACGGCGAGCAAGGCGACGAGCGATGCGGTGCCCACGAACGCCGCGATGGCGTAAAGAGAGCCAACCTCCATGAGTGCAATCGGGCGGTGCAGGAGCAGGTCGCGCAAGATTGACCCGCCCACTGCGGAGACAACGCCGACGAAGATTGAAGGCACGACCGGAAGCCCGGCCGCGAGAGACTTCGTGGTCCCGATGGCACCGAAGAGCCCGATCGTCAGAGCATCGAGCACGGTGACAAGCGGACCCAGCCGTGAGATCAGGCGCTCAAGGAGCATGCCTGCCAGGGCGGCGAGCACCGCAACGAGTACGTACCAGTTGCTCGTGAACGCGGCCGGCACCTCCGAGATGAGCACGTCGCGCAGGATGCCCCCACCCATACCTGTCGCGATTCCGATGATCGCGACCCCGAGTAAGTCCAGACGCCGGTCGCGGAACTGCGCCGAGAACACGGCGCCCTGTGCTGCACCGATTCCCACCGCCAGGAGGTCGGCCCACAACGGGATGATGAAGGTCGGCGTCACTTCATCACATCCGGATTGGTCACAGTCCTATTCTGGCGCGGCGGTGACACTCTTGGTCTCAACAGGATTGTCTGTCACCGTCTCGCGCGCCTTCTTCCACGGTCGCGTGATGGCGAGCCAGGCTCCAACCGAGACCGCCCCGCAGGTCAGGTACACGCCTACCCGGGTCAACAACCTGGGAGAGAAGTGCGTAGCCGTTCCAGGCAAAGAGGGACAGCACGAACGAGTAGGCGAGTCCGGCCAGGGCGATCTTCGTCTGTTCTGCGGTGTCAAGGATGCTCCCAAAAGTCAGGCCCGCTTCCCGCCAGAAGACGACTCTGGGCCGGAAGGACGCGATTCGTGTGATCAGTACCGCGCACCCATGCCTGCGGAGGTGATGTGGGTACCAGTGCGGGGCCAATGGGACTGGGCGAGGGCCTCGGATTCGCGGCGTTCGCTGGAGAGCTAGTGCCCAACAGCGCACCAACTGATGAAACTCATTAATTCGTATATATGGTCACGTGGCATCCCGCCCACCGACGGTGGAGGAGGGGATACTTGAGGGGTGCCGACCTACCGCGATGAAGCCGTCGTGCTGCGCGCCCACAAGCTGGGGGAAGCCGACCGGATCGTCACGATGCTGTCCCGCCAGCACGGCAAGATTCGCGCAGTTGCAAAGGGCGTGCGTCGCACAGCATCCAAATTCGGGGCGCGACTCGAACCGATGATGGTGGCGGACATCCAGTGCTATGTCGGTCGAAGTCTCGACATCGTGCAGCAGGCAGAGTCACTCGGCTCGTACGGCGCCGAGATCGCGGGCGACTACGCGAGTTACACCGCCGCGAGCGTGATGATCGAGACCGCAGACAAGATCACCGACGATGACGGTTCGCTGCAGCAGTATCTTCTGCTGGTCGGTGCACTTCGTTCGCTTGCCCGGCGGGAGCACGCTCCGACTCTCACGCTCGACTCGTATCTGCTTCGCTCGCTCTCGATCGCGGGCTGGGCGCCGAGCTTCACTGACTGCGCTGTCACGGGCGCGCCGGGTCCGCACACAGTTTTCGTCGTTCAACTCGGCGGTGTCGTGGCCGATGAGGTTGCGCCACCCGGCGCGCCGCGCCTTGACGTCGACACGCTCGACCTGCTCGGTGCCCTGCTCGAAGGCCGGTGGGACGCAGCGAATGCTGCCACGGAACGATCTCGAAATCAGGCCAGTGGCGTGGTGGCCGCCTACGCCCAGTTCCACCTCGAGCGGTCGCTGCGCTCGCTCCAGCATGTGGACCGCACCGCCTGATGTCTGCTCCCAAGACGCACAAGGACTCTGTGGAGTTCCGCGCGATCGACTGGACCGGTGTTTTTCCGCCTGAGATTTCGCGCAAG
>JAYSPT010000024.1:0-2165 GCA_043721995.1 Salinibacterium sp.
GTCATCTCGCCAGGCGGAGTGGTGGCCGACGGCAGCCCGGATGAGGTGCTGCGCGCTCGCGGGGCTGAACTTGCGGCGGCCGGGGTGTGGGTGCCAGGCTTCCCCCCGACGGCACCCGCGCGAACATCCCGCGCCGTATCGGAATCACTTCTGAACGCCCAAGATCTGTCGGTGGGTCGCGGGCGCACTGCGATTCGCGAGGCCCTCAGCTTCGGGGTGTCGAGCGCTTCGACCACAGTCATCACCGGCCGGAACGGTTCAGGTAAGACGACGCTGGCGCTCACGCTTGGTGGTTTGCTCCAGCCAACGGGGGGTGAATTGCGGGCGACCCCCGACCTCGCTGCGGGAGCCTCGCTTTCGCCGATCAGGTGGCGTTCAACGGAGCTTCTGACCCGAATCGGTACCGTGTTCCAATCGCCGGAGCACCAGTTCGTCGCGCCTACCGTACGTGCCGAGCTTGCGGTGGGGCCGCGCGCCCTGAGACTCGACCAGGCTGCACAGTCGCAGCGCGTTGACGAGCTGCTTGCTCGCCTTCGATTGGATGCCCTCGCCGACGCCAACCCGTTCACCCTGAGCGGTGGCGAGCAACGCCGCCTCAGCGTGGCGACGGCCTTGGCGACTCGCCCGCGCATCCTCGTGCTCGATGAACCGACCTTCGGGCAGGACAGTCTCACCTGGGCCGAGCTCGTGCAGCTTCTCTCGCAGCTCGTCGATGCGGGGTCCTGCGTTGTCGCAGCGACGCACGATGCGGAGTTCGCCTCTACGTTGGCGGACTTCGCGGTGGACCTGGGATGAGGGGCGTCAACCCGGTCGCCAAGCTCGGCGCTGCCGTGTTCATCAGCGTCTGTCTCGTGCTCAGCATCGACTGGGTTTCTGCGGGTGTCGCGCTGGCGCTGGAACTCCTCGTGGTTGCTGCGCTGCATGTGCCGCCCGGCGTGTTCTGGCGGCGAACCTGGCCGGTCTGGTTGGCTGCGGTCCTGACCGCGTTCACTATCCTGCTGTACGGCCAGCCCGCGGGTCGCGTCTACTTTCGGTTCCTGTTCATCGATGTCACGGATGGCTCGATTGTTCTTGCCATTGCGACATTTCTGCGAGTGCTTGCCATCGCTCTCCCCGCGGTTCTGATGTTCGCGAGCATCGATCCGACCGAACTTGCAGACGGGCTCGCGCAGCGACTTCACCTGCCCGCCCGGTTCGTGATCGGCGCGCTTGCGGGACTTCGCCTCATCAGCCTCTTCGCTGAGGACTGGCGTTCACTGCAGCTCGCTCGCCGCACGCGGGGTATTGCGGATGCGGGCCGTCTCGCCCGTCTGGCAGGCCAGGCATTCGCCCTGCTCGTGCTGTCCGTGCGCCGGGGGACTGCGCTGGCCACGGCAATGGAGGCGCGTGGGTTCGGCGCACCCGGCACACGCACCTGGGCGAGGGAGTCCGTGTGGCGGGCGCTGGACTGGGTTGTGCTGGCGGGTGGGCTCACCATCGGGAGCGTTGCGATCGCGGCATCCGTCGCTACCGGACATTGGAACTTCATTGTTGGCTGATGCGCTGCGGATGCTAATCGACGGACGCTCGGGTTCCGGCAAGACCGAACTCGCACGCGCGATTGTGGATGCACGCCCCGAGTTCCAACTGGTGCGTCTCGATGATCTCTACCCGGGCTGGGACGGGCTAGACGAAGCCTGCCGAGAAGTACCGTCGATCCTCGAAAACCGACGGTGGCGCTCGTGGGACTGGAAGCGCTCAGAGCCCGGCGACTGGCACAATCTCGATGCCGAGCAGCCCATTCTGATCGAGGGGGTCGGCGCGCTCAGCCGTGCGTCCAGACCCGTCGTGGATGCCGCGGTCTGGGTCGACCTCGACGCCGCCACCCGTAAGCGCCGGGCCCTCGAGCGGGACGGCGACACTTTCGCACCGCATTGGGATCAGTGGGCGCGGCAGGAGCTGCGGTTCATCCGCCGCGAGGAACCACGTGCCCTGGCCGATCTGATCGTAGATGGCAGCGACGTTTCAACGGTCCTGCTGATGGTGCTGCAGTTCCTCGATGAGCGCTAGCTCCGAGTCCACTTCTGCGTGATGTCGGACCCTCGCGGGTGCGTCGTTAAAGTGTTGGCGTCACACGTCAGCTCGAGACCAACGGTGTCGTCGAAGTCGGACTTGGGGAGGGTGAA
>JAYSPT010000025.1:0-13633 GCA_043721995.1 Salinibacterium sp.
TGGGAACCAAGACAACCCGCCCCACCGGACGGTGTCGTACGTGTGTCACCTTCCATGGTCTGAGGAGTGGCTTCTCTTCGCGGCGAGCATCATCACTACCGACGAACCAGGGTATTCCGATGTGCTGGCGGCTCTCGAGGATCTCATGGATGCGATGCTCAGCACTGTTCGGTTCCCCCGCAAGCCGGTGACCGTTTGAGCTTCTTCATCGATCATCCGGATGACTGGATTGGCGTTCCGGAGTACTGGCCGTTTCCGGCCCCGAACGGTGCCGCGCTCGACTCCCCAGAGCAGTGGGCCAATGCCCTTGCCGACGATCTCACGGTCTCTGAGCACCTCAGCTCAGTGGCGCGCGGACGCGTCGTCGAACTGATGGTGATGGCTGCGCAGCGCGGGGCCGCTGCTGGCTCGCGCGTATTCGTGACCTTCGAGGACTGGACGGGACCTGCTTACGTCGTCGAATCTCGAACCCAGCCACGAACCGAACTGGGAACCCAGTCTCTCGAATCGCTCGTGGGTTACGACGACCCGAACCAGCTGGGCCCCGCGTTTCAGGAGGACTTCGTGACCGCGTCCGGACTCGATGGTAAGCGCGGATACCGTTACTTGCCCTATGACGACAAGGGCGTCATCTACGCGCGAGCCGACTACGCATTCGAGCACGCTGATGAGGTGATCACGCTATCGGGGGGCGAAGTCGATCTCGTCTTCTTCGAGCGTTTGAAGCCGGCGCTTGCAGACCTCGCGCGGACGGTGCGGTGGTCAGATTCCTGACCTGCAAATCGATCTTCAGCACCTCGAAGCGCTCAGGACGAACACACTCATCGTTCGCGGTGATTTCGAGGACGCGGAGCAGTTCAGCCACACTGTCGCCGACCTCCTTGAGGAACTCGACTTCATCACTCAGGCGACGAAATCGATCCATGACACCATGGTCGAACTCGACCATGAGCTCAGCACCGTCATCTCCAACTACCGGCCGAACCGCATTCCTGGCGGGGGCGGCGGAGGTGGTGGCAGGGGAACTCGATGAGTCTGCTGCCGGGTGATCCCGGTACGCTTCGTGCCTATGCGAATCGCTATTCAACGGTGGCGGAGGCAATCGCCCGCACCTCCCTGCAGCTGAAGGCGTTTGCGCAGGAGGTCGGGGCCGACGGCTTCGTCGGTGGCAGCGGCCCACAGGGCGACCGCAGGGCAATGAACGATCTCGACTCGATCCTCGCACTCATGCTCACCCCTCGCAGCATCCCGGGTGAACAGCGTGCAGTCACCGCGGCGATGCTCGGGGCAGGAATTGGCAAAACGGTACCCTGATGTTGTTCGGCTCGAGCCAGAGTGGCATCCTCGCCAGTTGAATTGCTTCGGAGCTGAACAGCAAGTTCAATATCTAGGCGATATTCGTGCCTGGCGCACCGATCGACGCGATGCCAATCCCAGATAGTGTCTCCGTTATCTCGCTCCAGCACACCGGCGAGCCGGTTGCGAGCCCTTAACGGACCGCCCACGGCCCAGGGCCACGAGGGCAACGACTGCACGACGGTCACCATCGACCAGCCGAACGTGCCGGGGACGAGCCATCCGCCGCTGGATACCAGTGGTAACCCGCAGACTTCGCACAACGGCCCTCCGCCCTCAGTATGCGAAAACCGCCGCGATCCCCGCCCTCGTGACCGGGTGAGCTCGACTTGCACGACTCGATAGTGCTCGTGAGCCGCTGGAGCAGCGCGCCGACTGCGCTCTTCGGATAGCATTTCGCTCTGGGCAAAGGGGGTTTCCGTGGCCGACGACGATGGCTTCATCACGCTTCCTCCGGGGATCGCCGATTCGGGCACCTACCGTCGGCCGAGGCCGGAGCGCACGGTCCGGGCCAAGCAAGACGAGATTGTTTTCGTTCCGACGATCCCGGGTCTTCCGAGCGTCGCGCCGGTGCCGCCCGCCCAGCCACCGGGAACGCAGCAGGAGTCGGCGAACCCACTCTTCCCGCCGCCGCCGGTCACCCCGAGTTCTCCTCCCCCCACGCCAGAAGCTGATGACGCCGGGGAGACCCGCATCTCCGCCTCCCGTCATGCGGCACCCGGTTGGCGCCTCAGCATCCCCAGCATCGCCGGAGTTGTCACTGTCGACGCCCCGCTGTTTCTTGGCCGCAACCCCACAGCGACAATCCCTGCAGCGAAGGCCCTCGGGATCGAAGACCCGGCGAAGTCGCTCTCCAAGACCCACGCGCTTCTCGAGGTCGACGACGGAGTGCTCTATGTGAGCGACCTCGACTCGACGAACGGGGTGTGGGTGGTACCCGCTGGTGAAGACGCGATCGAGGTGCTGCCCGGGCACCGTGTCATCGTGCCGGCCGGTGCCGATCTCGAGCTGGGCGACGTCGTGATTCAGGTGGAGCACGGCTGAGCCCGTTCCCTGGTGCCGCCCGTGCCGGTGCTAACCTGAAGATATGCAGCTCGATCGTCTTCTTCTTCGCCGCCGCGACGAGGCGTAGTCTTTCTGGCCCCCTCGTCGCGGAGATTCGTTGTTGACCACACGCGAGCGCCGGCCGGGCCCACCTGATCGAAGAAGGACAGCATCATGAGCAGCACAACGAGCGCGCCGCGCACACTCGCCCAAAAGGTGTGGGATGCCCACCTGGTGGCCCAGGGCGAGAATGGGTCACCCGACCTCATCTATATCGACCTGCACCTCGTGCATGAGGTCACCAGCCCGCAAGCGTTCGACGGCCTCCGCAAGGAAGGGCGCCCGGTACGCCGGCCCGACCTGACCATCGCCACTGAGGATCACAACACTCCCACTCTCGCGATCGACAAGCCCATCGCCGACCTCACGAGCCGCCTGCAGATCCAGACGCTGCGCGACAACGCAGCCGAGTTCGGCATCCGTCTGCACTCTCTCGGTGATATCGAGCAGGGAATCGTGCATGTCGTCGGCCCGCAACTGGGACTCACCCAGCCCGGCATAACTGTGGTCTGCGGTGATTCCCACACGAGCACGCACGGCGCGTTCGGCGCGATGGCCATCGGTATCGGCACGAGCGAGGTCGAGCACGTTCTCGCCACGCAGACCCTGCCGCTGCAGCAGTTCAAGACGATGGCGGTCACCGTCGAGGGCGAGTTGCGCCCCGGCGTGACGGCGAAAGACATCATCCTCGCGGTCATCGCCCAGATTGGCACCGGTGGCGGCCAGGGCTACGTGCTCGAGTACCGGGGTAGCGCCATCCGCTCCCTTTCGATGGATGGCCGCATGACAATCTGCAACATGTCGATCGAAGCGGGAGCGCGCGCGGGAATGGTCGCGCCAGACGATACGACCTACGAGTACCTGAAAGGCCGCCCGCACGCTCCGCAGGGTGCTGACTGGGATGCCGCGCTCGCCTACTGGCGAACCCTCAAGACCGACGATGACGCGGTATTCGACGCGGAGGTCTTTCTCGACGCGAACACGCTGGAGCCCTTCGTCACGTGGGGAACCAACCCCGGTCAGGGCGTCTCGCTGAGTGACAGTATTCCCGACCCGACCTCGTACGCCGACCCGAACGACCGCGCGGCGGCTGAGCGTGCGCTCGAGTACATGGACCTCGACGCAGGCACGCCGATGAAAGACATCCGCGTCGATGTTGTTTTCATGGGCTCGTGCACGAACAGCCGCATCGAAGACCTCCGGGCGTTCGCATCCATCATCAAGGGGCGTACCAAGGCCGACAACGTTCGCGTGATGGTGGTGCCGGGCTCTGCCCGCGTGCGCATCGAGGCAGAAGCCGAGGGGATCGACACGATCGTCGAAGAGTTCGGCGGCGAGTGGCGATTTGCCGGATGCTCGATGTGCTTGGGCATGAACCCCGATCAGCTTGCGCCGGGGCAGCGGTGCGCCTCGACTTCCAACCGCAACTTCGAGGGACGGCAGGGCAAGGGCGGGCGAACACACCTGGTGTCCCCGCTGGTTGCTGCGGCCACGGCCATCCGCGGCACACTATCGAGCCCCTGGGATCTCGAGAACAGTCCGATGCCCGAGACCAGGGCAAAGGTCGGCGCCTGATGGAGAAAATATCGACCGTGACCGGCATTGCCGTGCCACTGGAGCGTTCGAACGTGGACACCGACCAGATCATCCCGGCGGTGTTCCTCAAGCGAGTGACAAAGACCGGCTATGACGACGCGTTGTTCCACTCGTGGCGCCAGGATCCGGAGTTCGTGCTGAACCGTGAGCCGTACGCTGCGGCCGAGGGCACGGGCGGTCGCATCCTCATTGCCGGTCCCGATTTCGGCACCGGTTCCAGCCGTGAGCACGCGGTGTGGGCGCTGCGCGACTACGGATTCGGCGCGGTTCTCGCCCCGAAGTTCGGTGACATCTTCCGTGGCAATGCGGGCAAACAGGGGCTGCTCGCGGGCCAGGTCGCCGAGACCGATGTCGAGACGATGTGGCTGATCATCAACGAGCATCCGGGCATCGAGGCATCCATCGACCTGGTCGCAAAGACCGTGACGATCGGCAAATCCACCTTCGGCTTCGAGATCGACGACTACACCCGCTGGCGCCTGCTGGAGGGTCTGGATGACATCGGGCTTACCCTGCGCGATGAGCCGGCAATCAGCGAGTTCGAGTCAAAAAGAGAGAGCTGGCGACCGACAACGCTTCCGATTCGGTAGTTGCGGAGCACGCGGGCGGCGCGGTCGCCGGAGCGCAGCACTGGCACAGCCCGTAGAATGTGCAGGCGATATTGGCAAAAGAGGTGAGCGAATGAATCCACTGGTTAAGGATGCCCAGAAGGCGGCCGAACGGGTGGGCTTGGTGTCCGACAAGATCGTGATCAACGGCGGTAAACCGCTTCGTGGTCGTATCGACGTGCGCGGAGCCAAGAACCTGGCAACCAAAGCCATGGTGGCGGCGCTCCTCGCCGACAGTCCGAGCCTTCTCAAGGACGTTCCCGATATCAGTGATGTCGGCGTCGTAACCGGCATGCTCGAGGCGTACGGCGTCTCGGTCACGAAGGTCGCCGATGGCGAACTCCTGCTCGACCCGAGCAACGTGCTGAAAGCCCAGTTCCACGAGATCGATGCGCTCGCCGGCTCCAGCCGCATCCCGATCCTGTTCTGCGGCCCGCTGCTCCACCGTCTCGGCGAAGCGCTCATTCCCGACCTCGGAGGTTGCAGAATCGGTGATCGGCCTATCGACTTCCACATGGATGCCCTCCGCGCATTCGGCGCGATCGTCGACAAGAGCTACGAGGGTATTCGCCTCACCGCACCCAACGGGCTGCACGGCGCGAAGATCGAGCTGCCCTACCCGAGCGTCGGCGCGACCGAGCAGGTGCTGCTTACCAGCGTGCTTGCCCAGGGCGTGACCGAACTCAAGAACGCCGCGATCGAGCCCGAGATCATGGATCTCATCGCCATCCTGCAGAAGATGGGCGCGATCATCACGGTCGAGCCGAATCGCGTCATCTTCATCGAGGGTGTCGAGAAGCTGCATGGGTACGAGCACCGCGCGCTGTCCGATCGCAATGAGGCGGCGAGCTGGGCATCCGCAGCGTTGGCAACCGGCGGAGACATCTACGTCGTCGGTGCGAAGCAGCAGGAACTCATGACCTTCCTCAACATCTTCCGTAAAGTGGGCGGCGCATTCGACATCCATGAAGACGGAATCCGTTTCTACCACCTGGGTCGCCCACTCAAGCCGGTCGTCATCGAGACGGACGTTCATCCGGGCTTCATGACGGACTGGCAGCAGCCCCTCATCGTCGCACTCACCCAGGCAGAGGGTCGCAGCGTCGTGCACGAAACGGTGTACGAGAACCGCTTCGGCTTCACGGATGCGCTGGTCGAGATGGGTGCCAACATCGTCGTGCATAAAGACGGGCTTGAGTCGATCAGCCGTCGGGTGCCCCGTCGTCCACTGGAGCAGGCGGCCGTGATCATCGGTCCGACCCCGCTCCATGGGGCAGACATCGAGATCCCTGATCTGCGGGGTGGATTCAGCCACCTGATCGCCGCGCTGACCGCTGATGGCCAGTCGACTGTGAGCAACATCGGGATGATCAGCCGCGGGTACGAGCACTTCATTGACAAGCTCGAGGCGCTCGGCGCCGACTTCATTTACGAGGGCTAGAAATCTTGACGGTGAGCCCAGGGCAGTCGGCTGCGTCAGCGTCGCAAAACCTGCCCAGCGAGAAGACCGCGATCTTCAGGATCTTTGCGTTCCTGCTCATCCCCTTCATGCTGCTCGTCGGGCGGTACCGGTTCCACAGCGTCGAGAACCTGCCCCGCAGTGGCGCGGCAGTCGTCGCGCCGAACCACTACAGTGACATCGATCCGATCGTGATCGGCTACGCCATGTACAAGCTGAATCGCATGCCGCGGTTCCTGGCGAAGTCATCGTTGTTCACGGTTCCGGTCCTCGGGTGGATGCTGCACAAGGCCGAACAGGTTCCCGTGCAGCGCGAGGGTGCCAGTGGATCCGACCCTCTTGCCGCAGCGCGCCAGGTTGCTGCCGCAGGCCTGGCAGTGGTGATCTACCCCGAAGGAACACTCACCCGCGATCCCGAGCTTTGGCCCATGCGCGGCAAGTTTGGCGCAGTGCGCGCGGCCCTGGACGCGGGCATCCCGCTCATCCCGGTGGTCAGCTGGGGCGCACAGAAGATCCTGCCAAGGTACGGCAGAATCAGTCTGTTCCCGCGCAAGGATGTCGACGTCGTCTTTGGACCGCCGATCGACCTCTCGGCCTACGCCGGCAAATCCAGGGATGTAAAAGCGCTCGCGGAAGCGACCGAGTTGCTGATGAACACCCTTGCGTCGATGGTTGGTGAACTCCGTGGGGAGACCCCACCTGCGCAGCGGTGGAACGCGACCGAGCACGGCCAGAGCGAGACGGGCAATTTCACGAAGAAAAAGTGACCGTTTTCGTCCGCGAGCTGTCGGGGCTGGCTGAGCCCGGGGGAGGGCCTCACCGCTGCAAAATCGTGAGCAATCGGGGGGCGCATGCCGAACTGGCGCCGATGCCGGAGAATGGCAGGGTGACTCCGAGCGATGATGCCCCCGGCCGCAGGGTCGCAGTGCTCGGGGCCGGGTCGTGGGGAACGACGTTCGCCAAGATCCTCGCTGATGGCGGAGTATCGGTTGCGCTCTGGGCTCGCCGCCCCGAACTGGCGCGGGAGATCTCCGAGTCGAAGCGCAACAGCGACTACCTGCCGGGGATTAACCTTCCACGTTCGCTGTGGGCCAGCCCACAGCTGCCCGAGGTGCTGGACGGTGTTGAACAGGTCTACCTCTCGGTACCCTCCCAGTCCTTGCGCGAGAACCTGCGAATCGTGAGAGAACTTATTCCCCCGGGTGCGATCGTGGTGTCGCTGATGAAGGGCGTAGAGAAGGGCACCGGCGCGCGGATGAGCGAGGTGATTCGCCAGGAACTGGGCCTTGACGCTGATCGGATCGCCGTAGTATCCGGCCCGAATCTGGCGCTCGAGATCGCCAAAGAGCAGCCAACGGCTGCGGTCGTCTCCTCGGAGAGCCTCGAGACTGCAACGACCGTGGCCCGCACGGCGACGAACCGCTATTTCAGATCGTTCGTGAACACGGATGTCGTCGGCACCGAGTTTGGCGGGGTGCTCAAGAACCTCATTGCGGTCGCGATCGGCATCGTTGACGGGGTCGGCTACGGAGAAAATACGAAAGCGTCGATCATCACGCGGGGGCTCGCCGAGATGACCGATTTTGCGGTCGCCTACGGTGGGCGGGCCGAGACGCTCGCGGGCCTCGCAGGCTTGGGTGACCTCATCGCCACCTGCGAGTCATCCCTCTCCCGCAACAACACCGCCGGCAGACTACTCGGGCAGGGCTACAGCTACTCCGAAGTCATCAAGCAGATGAACCAGACCGCCGAGGGACTCTCGTCGGTCACCCCCGTGCTCGAGCTCGCACTCGCGAAGGGTGTAGAGATGCCGATTGTCAGTCAGGTCGCCGAGGTGCTGGCCGGTACTCTGAACCCGCGCGAAATCGCGCCCCACCTGACAACCGACGAGTTTCCCCAGGGAGAGTGATGGCACAGCTCACCGTGGTGCTGCTGTTCGGCGGTCGCTCATCCGAGCACACCATCAGTTGCTCCACAGCCGGTGGCGTGCTGTCGGCGATCGACCGCGAGAAATACGCCGTCATCCCGGTGGGCATCACTCGTGACGGTGCATTCACGCTCCAGCCCGACGATGCTGCGGCGTTCGCGATGAACCCGGCCGCCATGCCCGAGGTACACGACAACGGCACCCGCGTGTTCTGGCCCGAGTCCGCGCTCGGCCGAGAATTGACCTATCAGGATGCCGCGGGCGCAACGCACACGCTGGGCGACATCGACGTGGTCTTCCCGATCCTGCATGGGCCATTCGGAGAGGATGGCACCGTTCAGGGGCTCCTCGAGCTGACCGGACTCCCATACGTCGGCAACGGTGTGCTCGCCTCGGCACTGGGTATGGATAAGCACTACACGAAGAGCGTGCTGGAGGCCGCGGGCATCAAGGTCGCCCCGTGGGTGACCGTCACACCGCTGCAGTGGGCGAATGACAACGAGTTGTGGCGTGGACGAGCGACGAGCCTCGGGTTGCCGCTGTTCGTCAAGCCGGCCCGCGCGGGGTCATCAGTCGGGGTGACGAAGGTGCACAGCGCCGCTGAGTTGGATGCTGCGCTCGCGACGGCATTCGCCGAGGACAGCCGCGCGCTCATCGAGAGTGCGGTGGTGGGTCGTGAGGTCGAGTGTGGGGTGCTGTCCGGGCATCCGGGCCAGCCAACCCGGGTGAGCGTTGCCGGCGAGATCATCGTGACCGGCCGCGAGTTCTACGACTTCGATGCCAAGTACCTCGACGACTCGGCGGCCCAGCTGGTGTGCCCCGCCAGGCTCCGCGAGGGTGAACTCGCCGAGATGCAGCGCATCGCGGCTCGCGCGTTCGACTCGATCGGCGGCTATGGGCTCGCACGCGTGGACTTCTTTTTCACGGGCACCGACTTCGTGGTCAACGAACTCAATACGATGCCCGGGTTCACCCCCATCTCGATGTATCCGAAGTGCTGGCAGGCGAGCGGGATGTCGTATCCCGAGCTGATCGACGAACTTATCCAGCTGGGGCTCGAAGCGGTGCGCTGAGCGCGCCACCGCGACCACCGCCGGGACCACGCCTGCGGGTGCGGTCTTTGACCTCGTCGCGGCACCGTTAGCAGCGTGCGAAGCGTATTCGCTCCCGAAGCGTCTCCGCTCCCGAAGCATCGAAGGCTATTTCGTGGTGTCCTCGGGCGCGACGCACGCGCCCTTGGGCTTGATGGAGCCCACCGAATTCGCGAGGTCGGTCAGGGCGGAGAGTCCCGACACCTGGCCGCCGTCGAGGATAACCTCGACCGCGGGATCTCGCCCGTAGGTCGTGAACACGAAGTTCGGGTCCTTAGTTCCGTCGCGCAGCCAGTCGACCCCGCCGACCGTGATGCAGGGCAGGCTCGCCGTTGGTGCAGGCACCGGCACACCGCATCGCAGGATGACCCCCGTCGGCGTTCCCCACGCTCCGGTCGCCTGGGCGTTGGTCTCGCGGGCCGCGAGGCCCGCAACCGTGGTGGGAAGGGTGACGATCACCTTCGCGCAGGCCGGGTTCGTCGCATCCGCCGCCGGGTCCAGCGCGACGGTCGGAGCGCATCCCGCCAGCGCGAGGCCGAGGATTACGGTCGGCAGCATGCGCGCGGGGGTTCGTGTCATCGCGCTCATCGAGTTGAGGCTACCGTGTGAAGCATGACGGCAGCTTTGCGCCCGCATGAGGGCGAGACTCTCGGAACCCTCGGCGAGGCCGGGGTTCTGGCGCGCATCTTTCCGCGGTTGCCGGGGGCCGCATCAGAAATTCTCGGACCGGGCGATGACGCTGCGGTGCTCGCCACGCCCGATGGACGGGTAGTCATTACGACCGACATGATGATCCACGGTCCCGATTTCAGGCTGGCATGGTCGAGCGCTCACGACCTCGGGTGGAAGGCTGTCGCATCAAACCTGGCGGACATCGCCGCGATGGGTGCGGAGCCGACTGCGCTGGTGGTCGCGCTCGCGGCCCCCGCTGACACCGCCGTCGAGTTCCTCGAAGCATTCGCCGATGGGCTTCGTGAGGGATGCGCAGCGATGGCTCCCGGCTGCGGTGTCGTGGGCGGCGACCTGTCGGTCTCGAGCGTGTTGACGATCGCGGTCACCGCGTTCGGCGACCTGGCATCTCGCACGCCGGTGACGCGAGCGGGTGCGCATCCGGGCGATGTGCTCGCGGTCTCTGGGGTGCTGGGGGCCGCAGCATCCGGACTTCGCCTGCTGTTCACGCGTGGCGTGGTCGACGGCGTGCCGGAGGTCGCGGCCGCCGCAACCCTCACGCACGGGCATCCTGCTCTGCTCGCCGCCCAGCTCAGGCCCACGCCACCCATCGCGGACGGCCCCGCCGCCGCGATCGCGGGCGCTACCGCGATGATCGACCTCAGCGACGGGCTCGTGCTCGACGCCCGTCGCCTCGCTGCCGCGAGCGGTGTGGCGCTCGACCTCTCCACTGCGGCGATAACCGCGGGCACTCTGCCGGGCGTCACCGCGACGGATGCCCTCGAAGGCGGCGAGGACCACTCGCTGTTGGCGACTTTCCCGGCAGGCACGCCGCTGCCGGGCGGCTTCCGAGTGATCGGCACGGTCACCGAGGGTGCTGGCGTGCGCGTCGACGGCGAGCCCTGGGAACGTGCCTCCGGCTGGGACCCCTACGAAGCCTGGGATGGTGCGGCGGGCTGAGCGCTGCCCGTCAGCCAGTACAGCGCCGTGTCCCCGTAGTCCTTGCGCTTCTCGAACATGATTCCATCGGGCCAGACTGGCGTCGGCGTGCGAGAGCTCCGCTCCAGCACGACGATCGCGCCGGGCGAGAGACGGGCACTGAGCGCTTCGAGGTTGCGGGTGAGTTCGGGCAGCCCGAGGTCGTAGGGCGGATCCATGAAGACGAGATCCCACTCCTCGCGTGCCGAGTTCAGGAATGCCTGCGCGGGCTGGCCCGACGCGACGATGATGGGCACCGCATCCCTGGGCGCCTGCTTCAGCATCTTCGTCGCATTCTGACGGATGAGGGCGGCGGCCGCCGCGACACGGTCCACGAGGGTGATGTGTGCGGCACCCCGCGATGCAGCCTCGAGACCGAGAGCTCCAGAGCCGGCATAGAGGTCCAGCACATGGGCATCCCGAATCGCATTCTGTGCCTCGAGCGCGGAGAAGATCGCTTCACGAACACGGTCGCTCGTCGGCCTCGTGCCGAAGCCGGGAACCGCGATCGTAATGGATCCGGCGAACCCGGCGATGATGCGTGTCATGCCGCCGAGCCTACGGGGCCGCACCGCGTGCCGGTCGTCGCGGGTAGCGTTGTGGGCGTGGACAACCCCCTCGACATCCCGCTTGCGGAGCCGCTCGGCCCGCGCACAGCCGCGGCATTCAGCAAGGGTCTCGGGCTGTACACGGTGGGCGATCTGCTCAGCCACTTCCCCCGGCGTTACGCCCGCAGGGGTGAGCTCACCGCGCTGATTGAGTTGCCTGTCGACGAGAACGTCACCATTGTGGCCGAGGTGGTGAGTGCGCAGACTCGTCAGATGCACGGCAAGCGCGGGAGTATTTTCGAGGTAATAATCAGCGACGGAAAGGGACACCTCACGCTGACCTTCTTCAACCAGGCCTGGCGCGCGAATGAATTGCGGCCCGGTGCTCGCGGGATTTTTGCGGGCAAGGTCGGTGAGTATCGCGGGGCAAAACAGCTCACGCATCCCGACTACGAGTTGTTCGATGCAGAGACCGATCCGGCGCAGCTCGCCGCGTGGGCCGAGTTACCGATCCCGATTTACCCGGCCACCGCAACAGTAGCGAGCTGGCAGGTGCAGAAAGCGATCGCGGTCGTGCTCGATACCCTGCCAAACCTCGATGACCCGGTTCCGGATGCCGTGCGCCAGGCGCGCAAGCTTGTGCCTTTTGGCAGGGCGCTCGAGCTTGTCCACCGTCCCAAGGCCGACTCGGACTGGGGGGCAGCGCGCAAGTCCCTGCGGTTCCAGGAGGCCTTCGTGCTGCAGGCGGCGCTGCTGCAGCAACGAGCCAGACTTCGCGAGACGTTGGCGACATCGCGGATGGCTGGCGACATGCTCATCGGGTTTGATCAGAGGCTGCCCTTTACGCTCACCGGTGACCAGGTGAAAGTCGGCGAGGAGATCACCGACGACCTCTCTGCACCCGTGCCGATGAACCGACTCGTGCAGGGTGAGGTCGGCTCCGGCAAGACGCTTGTGGCGTTGCGGGCGATGCTGGCGGTCGCACAATCTGGAGGGCAGTCCGCGCTGCTGGCGCCCACGGAGGTGCTCGCACTCCAGCACTTCCGCTCGATCATTGCGACCCTTGGGCCAGAACTCGCGGCACGGCTGCGACCAACGCTGCTCACCGGCCAGCTACCCACGGCCGAGCGCAAGAAGGCGTTGCTCGGGGCAATCTCCGGCTCGGCGCACATCGTCGTCGGCACGCACGCGCTCCTGTCGGACAATGTGGGATTCTTCGACCTTGGGCTCGTCGTCGTCGACGAGCAGCACCGCTTCGGCGTCGAGCAGCGTGAGGCGCTTCGTCTCAAGGGCGCCCAGCCTCCACACGTTCTCGTGCTGACCGCGACGCCCATCCCGCGCACGGTCGCAATGACCGTATTCGGTGACCTCGATATCTCGTCGATCGCCGAGTTGCCGGCCGGCCGGTCACCGATAGAGAGTTTCGTCGTGCCGCTCGCCGAGAAACCCGGGTGGGTTGCGCGGGTGTGGGCACGTGTCGCGGAAGAGCTCGTCAAAGGACACCAGGCTTTCGTGGTGTGCCCCGCGATAGATGCGTCGTCACTCGAGCCGGGTACCGCCGATGCGGGCGGTACCCGGGCGAACGTCGTCGAGACGCTCGCGGCGCTCCGGTCAATCCCGGAGCTGGCCGGGCGTCGTATCGAGCCGCTGCACGGCCGCATGTCCAGCGACGAGAAGGACGCGACCATGCGCGCTTTCGCTGCCGGCGAGATCGATGTGCTCGTCGCGACCACGGTAATCGAGGTCGGCGTGGATGTCGCCAACGCCTCAGCCATGGTGGTGCTCGACGCAGATCGCTTCGGAGTGTCCCAGCTGCACCAGTTACGCGGGCGGGTTGGCCGGGGCGACGCGGTCGGACTGTGCCTGTTCGTGACGGCGGCGGAGGAGGGCTCGCTCGCGCGCGAACGAGTTGAGGCTGTCGCATCCACTCTCGATGGGTTCGAGTTGGCAAACCGCGACCTCGAACTGCGCCAGGAGGGCGATGTGCTCGGCAGCACCCAGTCTGGCGGCCGCTCTAGCCTGCGCCTGCTGCGAGTTGCCACCGACGCAGACCTGATTTCGGATGCTCGTACCGTCGCCGCGGATCTGCTCGCACTGGACCCGACGCTAGGTGCGCACCCTGCACTTCGCGAGGCGCTCGCTCGCCGCCTTGACGAGCGGTCGGAAGCGTTCCTCGCGAAGAACTGAGGTCGCCCGCGCTATGGGCGCGGGCGGTTCGGATTGATCCAGTCGACCTCGGTGAACCGGGCGAAATCGCTGTCACACGAAACGACCGGAACCCCGTGCCCGATCGCGAG
>JAYSPT010000026.1:0-10118 GCA_043721995.1 Salinibacterium sp.
TTGGGCTGTTCGCCCATTAAAGCGGTACGCGAGCTGGGTTTAGAACGTCGTGAGACAGTTCGGTCCCTATCCTCTGCGCGCGCAGGAAATTTGAGAAGAGCTATCCCTAGTACGAGAGGACCGGGATGGACGAACCTCTGGTGTGTCAGTTGTTCCGCCAGGAGCACCGCTGATTAGCTACGTTCGGAACGGATAACCGCTGAAAGCATCTAAGCGGGAAGCCGGCTTCAAGATGAGATTTCCATGACTTAGGTCGAGAGGCTCGCAGCTAGACTACTGCGTTGATAGGCGGGATGTGGAAGTGGGGACTAAAGACCCATGGAGCTGACCCGTACTAATAAGCCGATGAATTGATAACACTCCCATCCAGTGCTGTTACGGCGAAAGCCGTTTACAGCGAGAGATGAATGAGTTGTGCTTGCGTCCACTTTGTGGTTCCCGATTTACGGTCGGGGACTGCGTCCAGCTAGGGAGAGCTCTTTCGAGAGCGCTTCTGAACTGGCCAGAAACGATTGATAAATCAATAGTGTTTCGGCGGCCATAGCGAGAGGGAAACGCCCGGTCCCATTCCGAACCCGGAAGCTAAGACTCTTTGCGCCGATGGTACTGCAAGGGAGACCTTGTGGGAGAGTAGGACACCGCCGGACTTCTTTGTAGAGTGGCCACCCCCGCTGTTGAAAAACAGCGCGGGGTGGCTATTTTGCTTTAACCCGCACTGCGTTTGAATGAGCTTGAAGGAGGCATCGTGAGCGACGCACCAGGCAAGGGCGGTCGCCCCACGGGCGGTCGCCCCGGATCAGGCAAGCCGAACGATGGCAAGCCAAATTCCGGTAGGCCAGACTCCGGGAAGCCCTATGCGGGCCAGCCCCGCAATTCGGGGGAGGCGACTTCGAGCAAGCCGAGCACGGGCAGGCCGTATGCGGGTAAGCCTGCCACGAGTTCTGGCAAGCCTGACGAGAAGCGACTTTGGACAAAGGCTGGTGCGCCCGCGCGCAACGATCGCACTGCTAGCGAGCGTGAAACGCCGGAGGACCGCGATCCATTCGGTACGCGTGCGGTGCGTGCGAGGCATGATGATCCGATCATCCCGGATGACGTAACTCCGAAAGAGCTCGATCGCATCGCGCTCAACGAATTGAAAACCCTCAGCAAAGAGAACGCAGAGGGCGTAGCCCGGCATTTAGTGATGACCGCGCGATTGATCGAGTCCGACCCGAAGCTCGCACACGAGCACGCGATCTCTGCCGCCCGTCGTGCCGGTCGCATTGGCGTCGTGCGTGAGACGCTGGCGATCACTGCCTACGCCATCGGCGACTACGCTCTGGCCCTCCGTGAGCTACGGACCTATCGTCGAATCACGGGTCGCGATGACCAGCTGCCAATGATGGTGGACAGCGAGCGTGGGCTAGGTCGGCCCGAGCGCGCACTCGAGCTTGGGCGGTCCGTAGAGCGCGCGGGCCTGCCGGTACCCGTACAGGTTGAGCTCGCAATAGCGATGTCGGGTGCGCGGCTGGACCTCGGACATCCCGAGGCAGCACTTCACGAGCTTGAGATTCCACAACTCGATCCGGCAACTGCCTTCTCATACAGCCCCGACCTGTTCGATGCGTACGCGACCGTGCTCGAGGAGCTTGGCCGCGGTACCGAGGCGGAGAAGTGGTACTCCCGCGCGGAGGTCGCTGCTGACGCTCTCGAAAGTAGTACGGGAGAGGATGAAACCATCGAGATCATCGAAGATGAAGAGCTGAGCGCGCCGGTCGCGGAAGAGATCACCGATCGCAGCACGACCGAGCAATGAATCCATCCACTCCGCTTGAGGGTATTGAAGTGTTGCTCGCAGATCTCGACGGCGTCATCTACCGGGGTCCGAGTGCAATTGAATATGCCGTTGAGAGCATAAACGGACTGCCATCAACTATTCGTGTCGGCTATCTGACGAATAACGCCTCGCGTACTGATGCGGCGGTGGCTGCGCATTTGGTCTCGTTGGGTCTCCACGTCATTCCCAGTGACGTCGTCACGTCACCCCAGGCCGCGGTTCGTTTGCTGGAGGGGCTGGTTCCGACTGGCTCGAGCATCCTCGTTGTCGGGGGAGACGGACTCACGACTGAAGTTACCGCGGCCGGGTATGTCGTCACTCGATCCGCACTCGATTCGCCTGCCGCTGTGATCCAGGGGTTCGCACCGGAGATCGGATGGACGGACCTCGCCGAAGCGGCGTTTGCGCTGCAGGGCGAGGGTGTGCACATTCCATGGATCGCGACGAATACGGACTGGACGATCCCGCAGGCTAGGGGAACCGCTCCGGGCAATGGCACTCTCGTGTCTGCTGTGCACACCGCGATCGGACGCCTTCCGATCGTGGCGGGTAAACCCGAACTGGCGATCTTTCAGGAGGCAATTCGGCGTTTCGGATCGGATTGCGCGCTCATGCTCGGCGACAGGCTCGACACGGATATCCTCGGGGCCAATCGTGCGGGGCTGCGGTCCGCATTCGTGCTCACCGGTATCGACAAGGCGAAGCAGTTGCTGGCCGCAGCGCTCCAGGAGCGGCCGACATTCATCTTGCAGGATCTCCGCGATCTCGCCGCTGAGTACCCCGAGGCGATCGAAACGGTGCACGACACCGTGACCGAGACGCGCGTCGGGCAGGCCGTGGTGCTTCGCGAGGGCGGTGTGCTGCGGGTCGCCGCATCCGGAACTGGGATAGACCTGCTCCGCGCAGGATGTGCCGCAATCTGGAACTCGGGGATGGCCATCTACGCGATGGACGTTCCGTCGGAACTATATTCATAGTCATGAGCGACATCGTGGCCACAGGCGACGCGAACGAAGGTGCCGAAAGCGCACTCGTCTCGCGGCTCAGGGTGATCGAGGGCCAGCCCCTCGAGAGTCGCGCGGCGGCTTTCGCGCAGCTGCATGATGAGCTGCAGCGCCGACTCGAGGGCGTGGACAACGCCTGATCAAAGGCTGGACGCCGCGCTGGCCGGTCGTGGGCTCGCCCGATCGCGCACCCAGGCCGCGAAGCTCGTCACGGATGGACTGGTTACGGTCGACGGCCGGCCGGTCGTTAAACCGTCGGCGCAGGTTCGGGAGTCCCAGCTCATTCAGGTTGCCGCATCAGATCACTATGTGAGCAGGGCCGCGCACAAGCTAATCGCTGCGCTGGATGCATTTTCAGTCGACCCGAGGCAACGGTTCGCACTCGACGTCGGTGCGTCGACCGGAGGTTTCTCCCAGGTTCTTCTCGAGCGTGGGGCGAGCCGCGTTGTTGCGCTCGATGTAGGTCACGGGCAGCTTGCAGCATCCATTCGGTCAGATGCGCGTGTTGTCGTTGTCGAGGGGTCAAACGCTCGCTACCTGACGCTGGCCAGCCTCGCGGCGGACAGCGGTACTCTCGAGAAGCCGAGTCTCGTGGTTGGTGACCTTTCCTTCATCTCCTTGGGCTTGGTACTCCCGGCGCTCGTCAATGCTGTGGGTCTCGGCGCTGACTACGTGATGTTGGTGAAGCCCCAGTTCGAGGTCGGGCGCACGGGCATCCGTGAAGGAATCGTGCACTCGGCGGGACTTCGGGAGGACGCGGTCAACGGGGTGCTTTGGGCCGCCTGGGATCTCGGCCTGCCCACCGCCGGCGTGATCGCCTCACCCATCGCCGGCAGTTCGGGAAACAAGGAGTACCCGGTGTGGTTCAGTACCGTTTCGGGCAGGAATCCGACCTGGTGGCGTGACACTGTGACGCGGGTGTGCACCTAGTTCTCCACCAGCGCTGAACATCGCTTTCGTCCCCAAAGCCCCCAAGGGACGGCGGAAGTGCCGCGAATCAGAGAGAATGGAGCGAACTGCACGTCGCAGCAAAATTGCGCATGTGGCATGTGGCATGTGGCATGTGGCATGTGGCACGGGTGCAGGCACGGGTGCAGGCACGGGTGCAGGCACGGGGAGGAGGCTGGGGCGTGGAATCCGATCGGCACATTCTGGTGGTTGCGCACACCGGCCGCCAGGAATCGCTCGACGCGGCGGTCACGGTCTGCCGCCAATTGATCGCGGGCGGGCTCACGCCCGTGCTCTCTGAAGATGAATACGCACATATTATGGCCGCGGGGCACGACCTCAAACCGATCGCGCTGCTGGGGGATGCGGTCGCCATTTCCGACCTCGAATTGGTCATCGTGCTCGGTGGCGACGGCACGATACTGCGCGCCGCCGAGTTGGCCAGGGGATGCTCGGCGCCACTTTTGGGAGTCAACCTCGGTCATGTCGGCTTTCTCGCCGAGGGTGAGCGCGAAGAGCTCACAGCGACAGTAGCGAGGGCACTTGACCGCGACTACCTTGTCGAGGAGCGCATGACACTCTCCGTTCGGGTGAAGGTCGACGCCGAGGTCATCTACGAGACGTGGGCGCTCAATGAGGCGACGGTTGAGAAAGCGAGTCGTGAGCGGATGCTTGAGGTCGTCATCGAGGTCGACGGTCGGCCGCTCTCCTCGTTCGGCTGCGACGGCGTGGTGATGTCGACGCCAACCGGCTCCACAGCGTATTCCTTCTCGGCGGGCGGACCAGTTGTCTGGCCCAGTCTTGATGCACTGCTGCTCGTGCCGTTGAGCCCGCACGCACTCTTCGGCCGCGCCCTTGTGGTGAGTCCCGACTCGGCACTGGCCGTCGAGGTGCTCGATCGCACCCAGGGCACCGGCGTGCTGTGGTGCGACGGGCGTCGTACCCACGAACTTCCGCGGGGCGCGCGAGTTGTCGTTCGACGCTCGCCGATACCGGTTCGCTTGGCTCGGCTCAGTCACGGCACATTTACCGACCGGCTCGTGAACAAATTCAACCTGCCGGTCTACGGCTGGCGCGGCCCCGAGAGCGCTGATGGAATGAGTCCACTTCCCGGAGATGCCCAGTGATCGAGGAGATCTCGATCTCAAATCTCGGCGTCATCGGCGAGGCGCGGTTGCCGCTCGGACCAGGGTTCACCGCTCTCACCGGCGAGACCGGCGCGGGAAAAACGATGGTTGTGACGGCGCTCGGCCTGCTGCTCGGTGAGCGTGCCGACAGCTCGGCCATCCGCTCGGGGAGCCACCAGGCCGCCGTCGAAGGGCGCTGGCAGGTCGACGGCAACGGTGCGGTTGCCGATCGCGTGCGAGATGCGGGCGGTGATCTCGATGGCGACGAATTGATCCTGAGTCGCTCGGTTTCACAGGAGGGTCGCAGCCGTGCGGTCGTTGGCGGTCGCAGCGCCCCGGTCGGCGTGCTCAACGAGATTGGCCAGCAACTCGTCGTGGTGCATGGGCAATCCGACCAGGTGCGTCTTCGTTCATCGACCGCGCAGCGCGAGGCGCTGGACCGCTTCGCGGGAAACGAACTCTCAGGCGTACTCGAACGCTACCAGTCGGTCTACCGGCGTTGGCAGGCCAACCAGGGTGAACTTGATGTGCTCGTCGCCGAGCGCGATCGTCGCTCTCGCGAGGCTGAGGACCTGCGAATGGCAATGACCGAGATAGAGATGAGCGCACCGCGCCGCGGCGAGGATCGTGAGTTGGCCGAGCGTGCAGATCGACTGACCAACCTCGAAGACCTGCGGTTGGCGGCAGCGCAGGCCCACGACATCCTGTCTTCCGAATCTTCGGATGACGCTGCCGACGTGGTCAGCATGCTCACGGCAGCGCGTCGCCAGCTCGAACGCGTCGCAGATCACGACCATGCCCTGGGCCCGATTGCCGAAGCGATTGCGGAGGCAATTTTTACGGTGAATGAAGTGTCGGGGCGCCTGTCAACCTATCTCGCTGGCCTCGATGCCGACGGCGGGCGTGAACTCGAAACGGTCAACGAGCGCAGGGCCGAGCTCAGTGCGCTTGTGCGCAAGTATGGGCCGTCGCTGGACGACGCAATCGACTATCTCGACTCGGGCAGTGGTCGTCTCCTCGAACTCGACAATGATTCGAACCGAATCGAGTCGCTGCGGGCTGATGTCGAGAACGACCGCGCGAGTGTCATCGAACTGGCCTCGCGCCTCAGCGATGTGCGGAGGGTCAACGCGATTCGCCTGTCAGAGCGCGTTACCGCTGAGCTCAGCGCACTCGCGATGGCGAACGCCGTCATTACCGTGACGGTCGAGGATCGACCGGACTATTCGCTTAGCGGTAAAGATCAGGTGTCAATCCTGCTGCGGCCACACGAGGGTGCGGAGCCGAGGCCGCTGGGACGTGGCGCATCGGGTGGCGAACTGAGTCGCGTCATGCTCGCTCTTGAGGTTGTGATCGCGGGCAGCGACCCGGTTCCCACCTTCATCTTCGACGAAGTCGATGCCGGGGTCGGTGGAGCGTCGGCCATCGAGATCGGCAGAAGGTTAGCCCGCCTGAGCCGCACGGCCCAGGTCATCGTTGTGACCCATCTCGCCCAGGTTGCGGCTTTCGCGAATAATCACCTTCGCATCACCAAAGACAGCGACGGAGCCGTTACGGCGTCGAGCGTGCACCAACTCACTGGTGAGGAGCGAATCTCGGAGATGGCGCGACTACTCTCAGGGCTGCCCGACTCGGATAGCGGGCTTGCTCACGCTCGAGAGCTGCTGGCGACCGCGCGTTCACTAGACAACTAGTACTGGACCGGCAGCCGGATCAACGACTGGCTCAGTTGTGCACAATCGTCGTGTAATCGACCGGGGGAGTGAAGTCGAAATGCGTCAGCAGAGTGACGTTCTGCGAGGAATCGATGCCTGCCGGGATGGCGAATTCATTGGTGGTCGGGCGGATGTCTGCAGTGCAGGACGGGCTGGGCGATTTTATGTAGTCGATCCTGATGGTCTTCGCATCCTTCGCGGTGATCGCAACCGGAATCGGCGGGCACGATCCACTGCCCACGGTGATGACCGCGAGAAGGGTCTTTGCGTGCACCCACACTCCAATAGGCTGCGCGTTCATCACGTTGATGGTCTGTGCGAAACCGGGCGGCACGTCGGGGTAGGTGTTCAGCGCGACTGAGGACTTCGCGGTGCATCCGGTCAGGGCAAGAAGTGTGAACACAACCGCGACCATCGAAGTCAGGCGAAGCCTCATGACTGAACTTTAGCGACGAGCCGGCGCTGACGGGGAACATCTCGTGTCCCAGTTCGGGGGTGCGTTCGCCGGCAGCGCACCGCGAGCCGCGCAGATGAGCCCGCAGGCGCGGATAGGATAAAACCCCGTGGCGAATAATTTTGAAGCGGTCGTAACCAAGCACATTTTCGTCACCGGGGGAGTGGTCTCATCCCTCGGCAAGGGTCTCACCGCTGCCAGCCTCGGAAACCTCCTGACGGCGCGGGGCTTGCGGGTGGCCATGCAGAAACTCGATCCATACCTGAACGTCGATCCGGGAACGATGAACCCGTTCCAGCATGGCGAGGTATTCGTGACAGACGATGGCGCCGAGACCGACCTCGACATCGGTCATTACGAGCGCTTCCTCGACATCAATCTGAGCCAGGCCGCGAATGTGACGACCGGGCAGATCTACTCGCACGTGATTGCGAAGGAACGTCGAGGCGAGTATCTGGGTGACACGGTGCAGGTCATCCCACACATCACCGATGAGATCAAACGTCGGATGCGACTGCAGGCGCAGCCCGGACCAAACGGGCTCGCCGCACCCGACGTGATCATCACGGAGATCGGTGGCACCGTCGGTGATATCGAGAGCCAGCCCTTCATCGAGGCGGCACGCCAGGTACGTCACGAGCTCGGACGCAAGAACGTGTTCTTTGTCCACGTGTCGCTCGTGCCGTTCATGAACGCATCGGGTGAGCAGAAGACCAAGCCCACGCAGCACTCTGTTGCGGCCCTGCGCTCGATTGGTATCCAGCCGGATGCGCTCGTGCTGCGCAGCGATCGCCCGGTGAGCGAAAGCAATAAGCACAAGATCGCTCTGATGTGCGACGTGGATGAAGTGGCGGTCGTCAACGCGATCGATGTGCCGAGCATTTACGACATCCCCACGATGCTCCACGACCAGGGTCTCGACTCATACATCATCGAGCAGCTCGGTCTCCACGCTGGCCCAGTCAATTGGGACGGCTGGCGCGAACTTTTGGACATCGTCCACGACCCGAAGCACGAGGTCACGATCGGACTGGTCGGCAAGTACATCGACCTGCCCGACGCCTACCTGTCCGTGACCGAGGCGCTCAAGGCCGGCGGGTTCGCCAATCAGGCGAAAGTGAACATCCGCTGGGTACCATCGGATGAGTGCGAGACATCCGAGGGTGCGGCACACCACCTATCGGATGTCGATGGCATCGTCATCCCCGGCGGATTTGGTGTTCGCGGCATCGAGGGCAAGCTCGGCGCGCTGCGGTTTGCCCGGGAGAACATGATGCCCACGCTCGGCCTGTGCCTGGGCCTCCAGTGCATGGTCATTGAATATGCTCGGAATGTTGCGGGCCTGCCCGGCGCATCGTCATCAGAATTCGACCCCGACACGCAATTCCCGGTGATTGCGACCATGGCCGAGCAAGTAGACATCATCGAGCACGGCGACCTCGGTGGAACAATGCGCCTGGGCTTGTACGAAGCGGCGCTCGAGCCGGGGTCCATCGTCGAGGAGCTGTACGGCGCCTCGACGATTGCCGAACGGCACCGCCACCGCTACGAGGTAAACAACGCGTACCGTGACCAGTTGGCCGAGGCGGGTCTCAACTTCTCCGGCATCTCGCCCGACCGAGTACTGGTCGAGTTCGTCGAACTGCCTCGCGACGTGCATCCGTTTTATGTCGGGACCCAGGCGCACCCGGAGCTGCGGTCGCGGCCAAACCACGCGCATCCGCTGTTCCGCGGGCTGATCGGGGCCGCGCTGGAGCGCCAGCAGGCAAGTCGGCTGTTCGAAGTGCCGGAGCCAGCGGATGCCTGACGCGGTGATGCCTGACGCGGCGATGCCTGAATTCGTTTCAGAGGTTACTGAACTACGCGACGACCGGTTCGAGCCGCAAATCCTGCAGTCTGAGATTGTCTACGACGGTCGTATCTGGAACGTTCGGAGCGATCGGTTCGAACTCGACGCTCCGGACGGCAAGCGCAGCCAGATCACCCGCGACTATGTCGACCACACCGGTGCCGTTGCGGTTCTGGCGATGGATGACCAGGGCAGGGTTCTGTTAATCAAGCAATATCGGCACCCGGTGCGCCTGCGCGACTGGGAGTTGCCGGCTGGCCTGCTGGATTTCGACGGTGAATCGCCGCTGGCCGCAGCGAAGCGCGAGCTTGCCGAAGAAGTTGACCTTGTTGCATCCGACTGGCACCTTCTGAGTGAGTTCATGTCGTCGCCGGGCGGAAGCAACGAGATGTTGCGCATCTATCTTGTGCGTGGCCTGTCACCGACTGCCGCGGTGTTTGAGCGCGAGGAAGAGGAGGCTGGCATCGAGTTGCGCTGGGTGTCGCTGGAGGATGCCGTTGCCGGGGTACTCGTGCGCGACCTGCAGAACTCGATCCTCGCCATTGCGGTACTGAGCGCGCTTGCACTTCGGGATCGTGACTGGGTGGGGCTGGGTGAGGCAGATGCGCGGTGGCCACGTCACGAGGTCGTGCGCGCGGCGCAATGAACGGACAACGGGTCGTGACCGACCTGGCTCGGTGGGTCGATAAGTACCTCCGGTTCGTCTCGATCGAACGTGGGCTCTCCCTGAACACCGTGCAGGCGTATCGCCGCGACCTCGGCGTCTACCTGGAGGTACTCGCGGGGCGCGGTGTCGAAACTCCCGAGGGCATCTCGCCCGAGGACGTGTCGGCCTTCGCGCAACATCTCCGCACCCGTGCAGAGCGGCCGCTCAGCGCATCCTCGATGGCCCGAATGTTGTCGTCGGTGCGCGGCTTTCACCGCTTCTTGCTCGAGGAGGGCGTCGTCGATGTCAGCGTTGCTGGTGACATCAAACCGCCCAGGCTCGGGATGCGACTGCCGAAGGCAATCTCGATCGAACAGATGGCATCCGTGCTCGCCGCAACCGACGGTGAGGAGCTGTCATCGGTGCGTGACAAGGCGCTGCTGGAACTCCTCTACGCGACAGGCGCACGCATCTCGGAGGCAGTCGACCTCAACGTCGACGACGTGATCGAACGCGACATCGTGCGGCTATTCGGGAAGGGCGGCAAGCAGCGGAT
>JAYSPT010000027.1:0-2086 GCA_043721995.1 Salinibacterium sp.
CGGTCGGTGTAGATCATCACGATGAGATGCCCGGCCATCGGCACTTCCACGTCGTATCCGTTAATCGCGACGATCTTCTCGGCCTGCTTGGGGCCGGTCAGCGTTCCTGATACGGAAACCTGTGAGCCATCGCCGAGGGTGCCGCGAATGGTCAGTACGTTGCGGTACTCCTCGCTGACAGCATCCGTCACCAGTCGCACTGCGATGCCGCGCTGTTCAGCGAGAAGCGGGGCGTTCACGTAGCTGACCGTCTCGCTAACCATGTTCGAGAAGATGCCCTTGAGCGCGGCAAGCTTCAGTACATTGACGTCGAACTCGACGATCTCGCCCTTCACCTCCACGTCGACGCTCGTGAGCGGTCCATCAGCAAGTCCGGCGAAAACCTGGCCAAGCTTCTCCATGAGCGGGATGCCCGGACGCACGCTCGGGTCGATGATTCCACCGGCGACGTTGACCGCATCAGGCACGAGCTCACCATCGAGCGCCAAGCGTACGGATCTGGCCACTGAAACGCCGGCCTTCTCCTGGGCCTCGTCAGTTGAAGCCCCCAGGTGCGGGGTCAGCACGATGTTCTCGAGACCCAGCAGGGGCGACTCCGTCGGCGGTTCGTTCACGAAAACGTCGAGGCCGGCCCCGGCGATGCGGCCCGATTTGAGTGCGACATAGAGGGCATCCTCGTCGATGAGACCACCACGAGCGACATTGACGATGAACGCGGTCGGCTTCATGAGCGCGAGTTGGTCGGTGGAGATCATGCCGGTCGTCTCCGGTGTCCTGGGCATGTGGATCGTAATGAAGTCCGAGGTTGCGAGCAGTTCATCAAGGCCCAGCAGGGTCACGCCGAGTTGTTGGGCACGGGCCGCGGTCACGTAGGGGTCGTACGCGACGATGTTGGTTCCGAACGCCTGCATGCGCGCCGTGATGAGCGCGCCGATGCGTCCAAGCCCGATGATGCCGATGGTCTTCTCGTAGAGCTCGACACCGGTGTACTTGGAGCGCTTCCACTGCCCTTGGGCGAGCGCGCCATGTGCGGCCGGGATATGACGGGCCAGGCTCAGGATGTGTCCCACGGTTAGTTCCGCAGCCGAGATGATGTTCGATGTGGGCGCATTGACGACCATGACGCCAGCGGTCGTTGCCGCCTTGATGTCCACGTTGTCGAGGCCGACTCCCGCGCGCGCAATCACCTTCAGGGTGGATGCAGCAGCGATCGCCTCTTCGTCCATGTGGGTAGCGCTGCGAATCAACACTGCACTGGCGTCTGCCAGCGCGGCCAGCAAAGCGGGGCGGTCAGTGCCGTCGACTTCCCGTATGTCGAAGTCGGGCCCGAGGGCTTCGACGGTAGCGGGCGACAGTTCTTCGGCGATCAGCACGATCGGCTTGGCCACGGGATTGGATCCTTTACTCGGTAGGGACAACGCGGGCAACTTTACCGCCACACGCCTGTGTCGTAAGACAATGAGTGATGCAGGTCACCGAGGTAGCGCAGTGGGTAATTGGTATTGTGCTCGCGGCGGTATTTCTCTTCATGGGTGTGTTGCACTTCATCCCCGGGCCTGGTCGCGGAATGGCGGCGATGATCCCGCCGTTCTTCAAGCGAACCGGATGGCCCAGCTCGACGACGCTCGTGCGCTTCACCGGCCTGTGCGAGATCGCTGGTGGGATCGGCCTTCTGATCCCGTTCACGCGGTTCGCGGCCGGGGTCGCGCTGATCGTGTTCCTGATCGCCGTGTTCCCCGCGAACGCGTACGCGGCGAAGCATCCCGATAAATTCGGGCGCGCAGCGTTCCCGTTCTGGCCACGTCTCTTCGCCCAGCTGGCGCTCATACTGCTGTGCGCTCTGGCGATCGCGTAACTACCTCCGCGAAGCGGCCGCTTGTCGTGCTGGCCGGTCTTAGTGGCCGGTGAGTGCCTGCTTGAGCAGCAGCGACGTGAGTCCGAGCGTCCCGATATACAGGGCACTGGTCACCGAAAGCCCCACGATGAAAATGACGATCTTGCCCAGCAGATTCTGGCGTCGACCGAGAACAAAAGCCAGTGCAAAGGTGATTGGCGGCACTGCGATGGCAATTATCGCGACCCACCA
>JAYSPT010000028.1:0-21895 GCA_043721995.1 Salinibacterium sp.
TCTAAAGTTCCGCCCCTGAAGACGACCCGCTAGACACGGCTCCGCGGTCAGATGCGTATGGCTCGACTAACCGAGCTCGGAGAGCCATTCCCACGCTGATGACTCCCACTTAGCGTATGCATTGGGGTAGGCGGAGACCTGAACAGCTTGTGCTGCCCGAGTCAGCGTCATTGATTGCCAGCCAGAAATGTCCAGCAGCCCCCGCGTATTGCCGCGGTTGGGGTTGGAAGGGCCCCCGTAGAAGAGCTGTGCGGCATAGTACGGATCGGTGAGCTGGTCGACCGAGCCCCAACCGGCGCTGGGTCGCTGCTGAAAGAGGCCGACCGAGTCCAGGTCTCCCCAGCTCAGATTGCGTAAGCGAGATTCCTGCATCGCGGCCGCAAGAGCAATCACAATTCCATAGTCGGGCACACCAATGTCGCGGCCCGCGTGAACGATGATTGCGGCATTGCTGCGCATCTCGTCGTTCATGAGCGTCACGTCACCACCGATGCTCGCAGTTCTCGCGCCCGGGACAAGGAGCTTGTCACCGACATAGATGATGCTTGAACGATCGAGGCCGTTGGCATGCAGGATGTCGTCGGTCGAAACACCGAATCGGGCGGCAATGCTGGAGATGGTGTCACCAGAGCGCACCGTGTAAGTGATACCGCTGGGGGTTGGCGCGGGCGCGGCGGCGGCAACCGCCGCCGCTTGAGCCTGTGCGGCTGCCGCTGCTGCGGCTGCCGCTGCCACTTTCGCCCGTGCGGCCGCCAGTGCTCGTGCATCGTCGGCAGCCGTGTTTGTCAGCCGCAGAAAGCCGTTTCCGTTACGCAGCGTCGATGTGGCGACGACCGATTCCGAGCCCGGTCCGATCAATCCCGGAATCGCCAGGGTCTGCCCAGGGTAGATGATGCTCGACCAGCCGAGACCATTCGCAGAGAGGAGCGAAAGGGATGAAATTGAGAAGCGGGTAGCGATCCCGCTGATGCTGTCACCCGCAACGATCGTGTAGCGCCCGGTCTTCGGCGCCAGCGGTTTTGTAGCGACTGGTACGAGCCCGGGTTGGTTGCTGAGCTTGAGCTCCTGCCCCGCAAAAACCTGCGATGACCAACTCAGCCCGTTGAGTGCAAGAACGGACGCGGTGGCCAAGCCGTACCGACCGGCGATGTCGCCCACGGTATCGCCGGCCTCGACGCGGTAGGTCGACGGAACGAGCGGCGTTCCGGCTTTCCCAATGCCCACACCGCGACCGAGGCTGCTCGACGCGGTCGTGCGGATCGCGGTGTTGGCTGACGCCATCGCATCCCGGATGGTCTTGCCGAGCTCAGCTGCCGAACTTCGTGGTTTCAGCGGCTTGGCGTTTGCCATCTCGGCTGGCGCACCAACAAGTGTCATTGCCGTGAGGGACCCGACAAGCACGATGGGCATTGTCGCGAACACGGCCTTCGGAGGCATGAGGTTTCGACGCGAAGAGGGCACCTCATCAACGTGCGGCTCGAGACCCGCAAACACGGATCGAGCGGCGCTGGTGTCCCATTCCGACTGTTCGACCATGCGATCCACCCCCGATTCTTGCCCGAGAACAATGTTCCAAATGCCATCGACGGCACCGCCACCAAACGTGACACAGATAGCATCCACTGTCAATTAGCGTGACCGAAGTGTTTTCAGTTAATTTGTTGGAAACATTTGCATCTGTGGAGTGTCCACCGCCAACGCCGCGCGTCCATGGCAGGCTTGCAGGGTGACCGAATCCTTCGGAGTGAACTGGCTGACGATACCCGACCTCACGGAGATTCTCGGACTCAAAGTGAGTCAGGTTCGCCGCCTGATCGAAGATCGTTCCCTTCTGGCCACCCGCATCGACGGAATCTGGAAAGTGCCGGAGCCCTTCATCGCGGATGGTCAACCGATGCACGAACTCAAGGGCACCCTAGTGGTGCTGAGCGACAGCGGGTTCACCGATGACGAGGCGATGCGCTGGCTGCTAACCCCCGAGGAAAGTCTCGGCGTGACGCCCACCTCGGCCCTGCTCGCTGGCCGCAAAGCCGAAGTCCGCAGAGTCGCGCAAGCGTTGGGTTTCTAGCTCGGCTATCCGTCTGAAACCGCTCTGGGATGTCGGTCTCCGGCCCTTAGGCATTGCGGCGCGTCGCCGTCTCGGCGAGCTGGAGTAGTTGGATACGAGCGGAACGTGCTATCGGTGCGTCTTTGATGGCTGCCACGGCGAGATCGACGTTGTGAGCAATGATGCGCTCCACCTCATCAACCGCCCCACTATCCACGAGTGCCGTGCGCACCATCTCCACCTGCTGGCAATCCAGGTCTGGGTCTCCGACAAGTTCGTCAATAAGGTTTCGCGCGTTTGAGGGCAGACGTGTGCGCGCCAGCGCCATGAGGACAGTGCGCTTGCCCTCGCGAAGGTCGTCCCCGGCGGGCTTGCCGGTGACAGCGGGATCACCGAACACGCCGAGCATGTCGTCTCGCAGTTGGTACGCGACACCGAGAGGAAGACCGAATGCGCGAAGTGCGGCGACTTGGGCTGCGGAGCCCCCGCCGAGGGCAGCTCCGATCGCGAGGGGAGCTTCGACGCTGTACTTGGCTGATTTATAGACGATTACCCGGTGGGCCCGCGAAAGAGCCTCGGACTCCGGATGGCCGGCCCAGGCGTTCTCCTCAAGGATGTCCAGGTATTGCCCGGCTGTCACCTCGGTTCGCATGCGCATGAACTCGGCCCGCCCCGCGAGCGCAACAGCGCGGTCGGTAAGCATTCCCGTAGCCGTGTCGAACAACTCGTCGCTCCACCCGAGGAGCAGGTCACCGAGGAGTAGCGCGGCCGACGTGCCAAACCCGCTGCTGCTCCCGTGCCAGTGCTCACGCACGTGCACGGCTTCGAACAGACGATGGGCTGAGGGAAGGCCACGGCGCGTGTCCGACTTGTCCATGATGTCGTCATGGACAAGTGCTGCGGCATGGAACACTTCCAGTGCCGCAGCTGCCGTCACTATTGCCGGCAGTTCGAGCTGGGAGTCCTCCTCCGGCAGCAGATCGAAGTCGTCGGCTCCCCCCGCGGCCGCCTGCCAGCCCCAGTAGAGGAAGAGGGCTCGAAACCTCTTGCCTCCCGAGAGAAAATCAGAAGCGATGTCCGTAAGCTGCACAAGCTCCGGGGAGATTGCGACGAACTCTGATTCGCGGTCCGCGAGAAACTTATCGATGGCCTGTTGAACTAGGTCAACTAACCGGGTACTCTCAGCCATCTTTCTAGCCTAGCCACGCGTGCGGGCGTACTATAAAGCTTTAGCCCCAACTTCGAGCCTGAGGGGAACAGGATGCCACTTTCCGAACAGGAGCAGCGCCTCCTGGAAGAGATGGAGCGAAGCCTCTATCAGAACGATGCCGACTTCGTGGGGGCGGTGCACCCGCGCTCCGGCAAGGTCAACTACACCGTCTTGGTCGGCGGTGTGCTGATTGCCGTCTTGGGCGTTGCCACCTTGGTCACCGGCGTAATTGTGCGTCAGCCTTTGGTCGGCATCCTTGGTTTCATCATTATGTTTTTTGGCGTGCTGCTGGCCGTCGCGCCGCCCCGTCGTTTTACCGATGGACCGCGTTCGAATTCCTCCAGTGCGAACGGATCTGCGGCTGGCCGCAAACCTCGTGCGAACGGCTTCATGGACAACGTCAACGAGCGCTGGGACAAGCGCTCGGAAGGCCACGAGTAGCGGCCCAATCCCTTTGACCGAAAGAACCAGCCGCCCGGCTGGTTCTTTTTTTGTGCGCCGGTCGCGATTTGACCCCCACACCCCTCTACCCGAAATAACCGCATAAAAACGGCACAGTTGGTGTCGGGATCGGCGAGATTGCCACGAAATATGCTTGATTGTGGTGTGAAGTGGAGTAAAGTGGAGCTATGCAGTTCGCTGCACCTAAATCCGGGCCGGAGTTTGAGGGGGGTATTGCGATGTTTCTCGGTACCTACGCCCCCAAACTCGATGAGAAGGGCCGCGTCATCCTTCCCGCGAAGTTCTGGGATGAGTTGGCATCTGGCCTTGTGATCACGCGTGGTCAGGAACGTTGCCTCTACGTGTTTTCCGAGCGTGCGTTCGAGTCGATCCACGACAAGATCCGCGAGGCATCGATCACGAGCAAACAGAGCCGCGACTACCTCCGGCTGTTCCTGTCCGGGGCAAGCCAGGAGCGTCCAGATGCCCAGCATCGCGTCACAATCCCATCGACGTTGCGCGAGTACGCGGGACTCGGCCGCGACCTCACCGTCATCGGTGCAGGCAACCGTGCCGAGATATGGGACACCACGGCGTGGAACACCTACTACGAAAACACCGAGTCCGACTTCGTGAATACGACCGAGGAGGTGATTCCCGGGCTCTTGTGACCCTCGCGAGCTGATCCCCAGCCGGAATGCCCTGGCATACTTCCCCGATGCCAGGTCGCCCCGGATGGGGATCAGCTCACGAGGTTCGAACCGAATCACCATGGATGACAACTCTGCGGACAACACAATTCACACCCCGGTTTTACTCGGGCGCACGATCGAGCTCCTCGCACCCGCTCTGAGCCATGACGGTGCGGTTCTCGTTGACGCGACGCTCGGCATGGGCGGCCACTCCGAGGCGTTCCTTGAGCGATTTCCTGCGTTGGAACTCGTCGGCATCGACCGCGACCCGGATGCCCTCGCGGTCGCAGCCCGCCGCCTCAAGCGATTCGGGGCACGGGTACACCTCGTGCACGCGGTCTATGACGAGTTCGCCACCGTGCTTGCTAGCCGCGGCACCCCCGCAGTGAGCGGCATCCTCTTTGATCTCGGCGTCTCATCCCTGCAACTGGACCGTGTCGAGCGCGGCTTTTCCTACTCGAAGGATGCCCCCCTCGACATGCGCATGGACATGACGGGTGAGATCACTGCGGCGTTCGTCCTGGCGACCTATAGCGAGTCGGAACTGCGGCGCATCTTTTACCAATACGGCGATGAGAAGCTCGCTCCGCGCTTCGCAAGCCGCATCGTGCAGCGTCGCAGTGATTCGGCGCTCACGACTTCCGCGCAATTGGTGGAGCTGATTATCGCAGCGACCCCCGCGGCCGCCCAGCGCGCGGGCCACCCGGCCAAGCGTGTTTTTCAGGCTCTTCGCATCGAAGTCAACCAGGAACTGGCGGTTTTGGAGCGTGCGATTCCCGCGGCAATCGACTCCCTCCAAGTCCGGGGGCGCATCGTGGTGCTCGCGTACCAGTCGCTTGAGGACCGCATTGTCAAGCGAGTTCTACAGTCCCGATCGGCTTCCACTGCGCCGCGTGGCCTGCCTGTCGAACTGCCCGAGCACAGGCCGGAACTGCGCCTGCTGGTGCGCGGTGCTGAGCTCGCAGACGAGCGCGAGAAGGCCGTGAATCCTCGGTCAGCGCCGGTGCGTCTGCGTGCTGCAGAGAAGTTGCGGAAGGTCGCATGAGCAACGTCGCCTACGCTCGACCGATCCGTCCCCAGCAGCGGGCAGCGCAGAGCGCCCCGCGGCCCGCGGCAGTGCCGCGCCACGTTGAGACAATCACCACGCGGGCGCAGCGTCGCGCCCGTCCGAGGGTTGCATACGCAGTCATCGCAGTCGTGGGCCTCTTTGCTCTCTTCGCGGCCCAGCTTTTGCTGAGCATCGTCGTGTCGGACGGTGCGTACCAGATCTCGTCATTACAGTCGCAGCAAAAGCAACTCCTGCGCACGCAACAAAACTTGAATGAAAGGCTCGACCTGCGCGACTCGACCCAGTTTCTCGCTGCGAGCGCCGCGAAGCTCGGGATGGTGCCAGGCGCCACCCCCCGCTTCATCGACCTGAAGACGGGCGGTGTCACGGCTGCCCCCGGTACGACCGATCCGACGGGATGCGGCGGCTCGTGCAATCTGGTCGCGAACTCACTGCTGACCGGGGTGCCGTTGCTTGCCCCCGCCAGCACGCAGGCGGCCAGCACGACGACCACCACCCTGACCGGTGCACCGTCGACGACCTTGCCGGCGCTATCACCGGTTGCCGTAACGGCGATACCCGCCCCCGTGACCCACTGACCCTTGGAACACACTGAGTCATGAAAACCAAACGCAATCGACTCCGCATTTCGATCGCAGTTGTCGCCATATTCGCTGTGGTGTGCCTGTTCGTCGTGCGACTGGTGAACATCCAGATCGTCCACGCCGCGGAGCTGAATACAGAGTCCTACGACAAGATGGCCCAGTCGCTGACCACCTGGGGAACGCGCGGGGCAATCCTGGATACCAACGGGGCAGTTCTCGCCGATAGCGTTGAGCGCTACGACATCACGGCATCGCCGCGCATCGCACTCTCGACTAAGGGACTCAACGGATCGGTGACGGATGCGATCGCCAAGATCACAGCCATCACCAAGCAGGATTCGACCCAGTTGCTCGCGATCCTGACCGCGGACCCAGCCTCCGACTTCGCTTACCTCGACAAGAGTGTGACCCTCGATGTCTATCAGGCCGTGGATGCGCTGGACATTCCGTGGGTCTACTTCGAGCCGCGCCCCTCCCGCGTCTACCCGAACGGCGCGATAGCGGGCAACCTTCTCGGCTTCATCGGCACCGACGGCCCGCAGGCCGGTCTCGAGCTCACCAAGGATCAATGCCTTGCCGCCACCAATGGATCCGCGACCTACGAGAAGGCGCTGGACGGCACGCGCCTACCCGGAAGTCTGGTGACGACAGAAGCTGCCAAGGACGGCGGTACTCTCAAGCTCACGATCGACCGCGACCTGCAGTTCTACGTGCAGCAGCGACTCGCACAGGCGTCCCAGTCGCTGGGAGCGACGTGGGCGACCGCGGTTGTCACTCGGGTCAGCGACGGTCACTTGATGGCCGTCGCCGACTTTCCGTCTGTCGATCCCAACAACGTGGGGGGTGTGCCCACAACGGCACTCGGTTCGCTGGCGTTCAGCACGCCGTACGAGCCGGGCTCCACGATGAAAGCGCTCACCACGGCGTCCCTCATCGATGCCGGTGTCGCGAGCCCCCTCTCACAGGTCGTGGCACCCGGCCGCCTGTACCTCTCCGATGGCAGCTTCATCAAGGACTCTTTCGCACACGACAACACCAACTACACCCTCGCTGGCGCAATTGTCGACTCGTCGAACATCGCGATCTCAATGTTCTCGCATTCACTTTCCGCGCAAGCTCGGCACGACTACATGACCAAGTTCGGCCTCAACTCGAAGACCGAAGTTGACTTCAACGGCGAGTCCGAGGGCAATGTACATCCCGCCGATCAGTGGGACGAGCGCACCAACGACGCCGTCCAGTTTGGCCAGGGCATGACCGCGACCTCGGTGCAGATGGCGAGTATTTATCAAACACTGGCAAATGGGGGTGTCCGGATGCCCGTGACCCTGGTCGAGGGATGCCAGCTGCCCGACGGCACGATGACTGACCTCCCGTCGACCGCGGGTAAGCGCATTGTCTCGGCGAATGCGGCGTCGCAGACCACCGCAATGCTCGAGCAGGTTGTGACCGAGGGGTTTGCCTCGTCGGACCTCCAGATTCCGGGTTATCGCGTTGCGGCCAAGAGCGGCACCGCGCAGGTGGCCGACGGCAAGGGTGGATACGGCAACGCCGAGGTGATCTCCTTCGCGGGCTATGCCCCGGCTGATAACCCCCAGTACGCCGTTGTGGTGACCGCGGGCATCCCGACTAGCATGTATTCTTCAGGCGCGATCGCGTCAACATTCCGTGACGTGATGGCCCAGGTGCTGACGACGTACCGCGTAACGCCGTCGACAGTGCCTGCCACGCCCATCCCGGTGCGCTGGTAGGCGGCTTGCAGATGACGTCCAGATAAGATGACGTCCAGATAAGTGGAGGAACGCTTGGGATCGGCAGAGCCCTCAATCCTCCGACCTGAGCATCCGCGGGCTCGGTCTCTCGCGAGGCTGGTGAGCGAATTCGACCTCGATGCGCGAGGTTCCCTCGACGGTGTCGAAGTGACCGGTATCACGCTCAGCACCGAAAATCTGCTGCCCGGTGACCTGTTCGTTGGCATGCCAGGGCTTCGCAGGCATGGTGCAAGTTTTGCTGGCCAGGCTAGGCAGGGCGGCGCTGTTGCGGTCCTGACGGATGCTGCCGGTGCCGCGCTCGCTGCCGAGAGCGGGCTGCCCGTGGTGGTGGTCGACTCGCCCCGCGAGGCACTGGGAGCGATTTCGGCCTGGGTCTATCGCACCGCCGATTCGGCGGCACTCCTCTTCGGAATCACCGGGACCAACGGCAAGACCAGCGCGTCTTACCTGCTGCACGGCATCCTGAAGCAACTGGGGCTGGTCGCCGGTCTCTCCACGACCGCGGAGCGCCAGGTGGGGGAGCTCACCGTCACGAGCAGCCTGACGACACCCGAGGCCACCGAGATCCACGGTCTTCTTGCCCGGATGCACGAGAGCAAAGTTCGGGCCGTTGCGCTCGAGGTGAGCGCCCAGGCGCTCACCCAGAACCGCGTCGACGGCCTCATGTTCGATGTCGTTGCGTTTCTCAATCTCAGCCATGACCACCTCGACGATTACGTCGACATGGACACGTATTTCGCGGCTAAACGTGCCCTGTTCGAGCCCGACCGGGCGCGCCGTGGGGTGTCCAGCCTCGACACGCCCTGGGGGCAGCGTATTGCCGACGAATCGCGCATCCCGATGACGACGATCACTAGCCTCGACGGCATCGACGCCGACTGGAAGGTGACAATACTCGACCAGCGCGCCGAGTTCACCAGGTTCACACTGGCCGGACCCGGAGGCCACAGTCTGACGACGATCGTGCCCGTGATAGGGCGACACATGGCCGCCAACGCCGGGCTCGCGATCGTGATGCTCGTGGAAGCGGGCTTTCACCTTGATGCGATCGGTCACGCGCTTGAGAAGGACGGGGGGATCGTTGCCTACCTGCCGGGTCGCATCGAACGGGTTTCAGAGCAGACCGGTCCAGCCGTTTACGTCGACTACGGCCATAGTCCCGACGCTTTCCTGACAACGATGGCGGCAGTGCGCCAATTCACCGCGGGTCGCCTCATCATGCTCTTCGGGGCCGATGGTGATCGAGACCCGTCAAAACGCGTCGAGATGGGCCGGATCGGCTCAGAAGGGGCGGACGTTCTGGTGATAACCGACTACAACCCGCGATTCGAGGATCCTGCGTTCATCCGGAGCACATTGCTGGGAGGTGCCCGGAGTGCCGAGCACCCGGCCGAGATTCTCGAAGTGCCCTCTCAGGCCAAGGCGATACGCACTGCCATTTCGATGGCCCAACAAGGGGACACTGTCCTCTGGGCCGGGCCTGGCCACGAGGACCACATCGACGTGCAGGGGACGAAGATCCCGTTCTCTGCAAGGGATGAAGCGCGGCTCGCGCTGCGAGAAGCGGGTTGGGCATGATCGCTCTTACTCACGCCGAGATCGCCGAGATTGTCGACGGTCGACTGGTTGGGGATGACGCAACCGTCGCTCCGGGCAAGGTGCACACCGATTCACGGAAGGTCATACCCGGCTCGATCTTCTTCGCCATGCCCGGGGAGTTCACCGACGGTCATCTGTTCGCTGCAGCGGCAGTCACCAACGGAGCGGTGCTCGTCATTGCCGAACGAGAACTTGATCTTGCTGTTTCCCAGATTGTGGTCCCCAACGGTGTGACGGCGCTCGCAGCTCTCGCCCGCGAAGTAGTTACTCGGGTGCGGGCACTCGGGCAGTTGAGAGTGGTCGCGGTCACGGGGTCGAATGGCAAAACCACCACGAAGAACATGCTGCGGGCGATTCTCGAGCCGCAGGGCCGGACAGTCGCGCCGTGGGGCTCGTTCAACAACCACGTCGGTGCGCCGATCTCGATGCTGGAAATCGACTTCGATACGAGATATCTCATTGTCGAGATGGGTGCGAGCGCGATCGGAGAAATCTCCCAACTCATCTCGATCGTCAAGCCCGATGTGGGTATCGTGCTGAAGGTGGGTCTCGCCCACGTGGGGAAGTTCGGTGGCCCGGATGCCGTGGAGATCGCCAAATCCGAGATGGTTACCGATCTTGATGAGACTGACGACGCGATCCTCAACGCGGACGACCCTCGAGTTGTGCGCATGGCGGCACGCACGCGTGCACGGGTGACGTGGTTCGGACTTGCCGGCAGCGCAGACGTGAGGGCTGAGGATGTCGAGGCGACGGCATCCGGAACCGCTTTTACGCTGGTGGGCCCCGGGGTTGCGCAGCGCGTGCAGCTGAAGATTCTCGGAGAGCACCATGTCATGAACGCCCTCGCCGCGATAGCCGGGGCCCGCGCGCTCGGGGTTGCTATCGAGGATTCGATTGCTCCGCTTGAGCAACTCGTGCGGGCTGAGCGCTGGCGGATGGAACTGCTTCAGCGGAACGACGGTGTGGTGGTGATCAATGACGGCTACAACGCGAGCCCCGACTCAATGGCGGCCGCGCTCAAGACACTCGCACAGGTGATCACTCCGGATCAGCGCTCCATCGCGGTGCTGGGGGAGATGGCTGAGCTCGGTGAATATGCTGATGAGGAGCACGACCGCATTGGTCGATTGATCGTTCGGCTCAACATCCAGAAGCTCATTGTGGTGGGTCACGACGCCCGTCACATCCACAATGCTGCCGCTCTCGAGGGCTCTTGGGACGGGGAGTCAGTACTCGTTGCTGACGCGGATGAGGCATACGATTTACTTCGTGACCAGTTGCGCATCGGGGACGTCGTGCTGGTGAAGTCGTCGGGATCGGCAGGACTGCGCTTTCTCGGCGATCGAATTGCCGGACTCGCCGTCGAAGGAGTTCCGCCACACTCCAAGGACCACGGGTGATCGCGCTCCTCGTAGCGGGGGGATTCGGACTTGCCTTCACGCTCTTCCTGACGCCATTGTTTGTACGACTGTTCCATCGTCTGAAATGGGGCCAGTTCATTCGGGATGATGGCCCGCAATCCCATCACACCAAGCGCGGTACCCCGACTATGGGTGGCATCGTCATCATCCTCGGCTCCAGTCTCGGTTACCTTGTCGGGCACATTGTCGGTGGTACCGAGATGACTCTCGTGGGTCTCCTCGTGCTCTTTCTGATGGTGGGTATGGGATTGATCGGATTCGTCGACGATCTCCTGAAAGCACGCAAGCAGCGCAGCCTCGGGCTCGGCGGATGGTCGAAAATCGCAGGCCAAGTCACTGTTGCCGCGATTTTTGCTGCAATTGCACTTCGCTTCCCTGATGAGAACGGCCTCACACCCGCCTCGACGATGATCTCGTTTGTGCGTGACATACGGTGGCTCGACCTGGCTACGTTCGGCGTCGTCGCCGGGGCCATCCTCTTCACCCTCTGGGTCACTCTGATTATCGTCAGCACATCCAATGGCGTGAATGTTGCCGATGGTCTCGACGGTCTCGCGACGGGCGCTTCAGTTTTTGCCATTTCTGCCTATATCTTCATCGGGTTCTGGCAGTCGAACCAGTCATGCTTCGGTACCCACCTGCAGCCGGAGAATGCCGCTTACTGCTACGACGTCCGCGACCCATTGGACCTTGCGGTTGTCGCCGCCGCCATTGCCGGAAGTCTGATCGGATTTCTCTGGTGGAACACCTCACCGGCACAGATCTTCATGGGTGACACGGGGTCGCTCGCACTCGGGGGGGCGCTCGCCGCGCTGGCCATCCTCAGCCGCACGCAGCTTCTCCTGGTCATCATCGGTGGACTGTTCCTCATCGTTACCGGCTCGGTGATACTGCAGCGGGCATATTTCAAATTCACCCATGGCAAGCGGATATTCCTAATGAGCCCGCTACACCATCACTTTGAACTCAAAGGCTGGGCCGAGATCACGGTGGTGGTGCGCTTCTGGCTGATTGCGGTGATGTTCGTCGCGGTGGGCGTGGGCATCTTCTACCTCGAATGGATCAGTCGGTAGCGGTGCAGGATCTCGACCAGCTAGCCAGCTGGAACTCGAATTGGCGCGATCTTCGCGCGGCGGTACTCGGACTCGGGATCACCGGGTTCGCTGCTGCCGACACGCTGGTCGAGCTGGGAGCGAGCGTCATCGTGGTCACGTCAAGTGCTGACGTCGGGCGCGCCGACCTGCTCGGGGCAATCGGAGCACGCCTCATCGTTGAACCGGATCCCGACGGGGTACCCGCTGGACTCGTTGAGCACGAACCGGAGCTCGTCATCGTCTCGCCGGGATTTCCGCCGACTCATACTTTGATCGAGTGGGCGCGGCGACGCAGCATCCCGATCTGGGGCGATATCGAGTTGGCCTGGCGCCTGCGCGACAAAGTGAAAGCTTCGGACTGGATTTTGGTGACGGGCACCAACGGCAAGACCACCACGACGCAACTGGCTGCGCACCTATTGGCCGCAGATGGGCGACGCGTCGCCGCCGTGGGCAACATCGGTGTTCCCGTGCTCGATGCAATTCGCGAGCCTGCGGGATTCGACGCACTGGTTGTCGAGCTGTCGAGTTTCCAGTTGCACTGGCTGCCGACGAAGGGGCCGGGAGCGCTCGTACCCCTTGCGAGCGTGTGCCTCAACCTCGCCGACGATCACCTCGACTGGCACGGTTCACGCGAGGCGTACGCGGCCGCGAAGGCAAAGGTCTACGCGAATACCAGGGTCGCCTGCGTGTACAACCGGGCTGACCCAGCGACGCGACGAATGGTCGAAGGTGCCGAGGTGGCCGAGGGGTGCAGGGCAATAGGCTTCGGGCTGGATGCACCCGGTCCGAGTGATCTGGGAATCGTGGGCGACATCGTGCTGGATCGCGCGTTCATCCCTAACCGCCAGAGCACCGCGCTTGAGCTCACAACACACGGTGAGTTGGCGGAGGCTGGCCTCACAGCTCCTCATACCGTCGCCAATCTGCTCGCCGCGTCAGCGCTCGCGCGGGCCGCCGGAGTGGGCGTTGATACGGTGCGTTCGGCGCTCGCGACCTTCGTCATCGACCATCACCGCACCGAAACGATCGCTAGCGCGAACGGAATCACCTGGGTCGACGACTCCAAGGCCACTAACCCGCACGCGGCCGATGCGGCGCTGCGCTCGTTCGACTCCGTTGTCTGGATCGTGGGCGGGCTTCTGAAGGGCACAGACGTCGGTGAGGTCATCGTGAGCAATCTCCACCGGCTGAGGGCCGCGGTGATCATCGGTGAAAACCGTCAACCTGTGGTTGAAGCATTCAAGCGACACGCGCCGACGCTCCCCGTGTTCGAAGTCGTCGCATCCCAAACTAAAGGAGCGGATGCTCAGCAGGTGATGACCGAGGCGGTTCGGATTGCCGCTCGCGTCGCGACGCGGGGTGATGTGGTGCTGCTTGCACCTGCAGCGGCATCGATGGATCAGTTCACGGACTATGCGGATCGCGGCAATCGGTTTGCAACTGCGGTGGTAATTCACACGGGAGGGATGGCGCATGACGAAGCAGAACCAGCCGACCCGGAGTCAACCGCCGAGCCGCGCACGGGTCCGGCCTAACCAGCCTGATCCCGCTCTCTACGGCCGACCAGCGTTCGCGGTTGTTCCCGTTCGGAGAATTTTCGCCGCTGAGAATCGCAACTACCTCCTGCTGCTCGGCACCACAGTATTTCTGGTGCTTTTCGGTCTAGTCATGGTGCTCTCGTCATCGTCGATCGAGTCTTTCGTCGCCGACAACGGCTTCTTCGGCAGGTTTATTCGACAGGGACTGTACGCGGTGATCGGTATCCCGCTGATGCTCATCGCCTCGCGGATGCCAGCGGCGTTTTGGAAGCGCTGGGCCTGGCCGGCAGTTCTCCTCGGGGGCGCACTGCAACTCCTCGTTTTCACCCCCCTGGGTCGCGGTTTTAACGGTAACAACAACTGGATCTCGGTCGGGGGCATAAATGCCCAGCCGTCCGAGTTCGTGAAAATCGCGCTGATTGTCTGGGTCGCCTGGATCCTCGCCACCAAGGAGGAGCTCCTCGGCGACTGGCGTCATGTCGCCCTCCCGATCGCCCCGATCGCGGGGATTGCGATCGGATTCGTGCTGATCGGCAACGACCTCGGCACTTCAATGATCCTGCTCATGATCGTGCTGGGATGCCTTTTTTTCGCGGGCGTGCGATTGAAGTTCTTGGCAGTTGGCGTCGCCGGTGTAGCGCTCGTCGGATTTCTTTTTGCGGTGGCGAGTTCCTCGAGAACTTCCCGAATCGGCGTCTGGATCCAAGGTTGTACGGCCTCCGACTACTCCGGATACTGCTGGCAGGTGCAGCATGCAGACTGGGCCCTCGCTGCGGGGGGAATCTTCGGGCGAGGGCTCGGAAACTCAACGGCCAAGTGGCTGTGGCTGCCCGAGGCCGACAATGATTTTATTTTTGCGATCATCGGCGAAGAGCTCGGGCTGATTGGAGCGATCGTCGTGCTCGCACTGTTCATCGTGTTGGCCGTCTCGTTTGTGCGGATCATCCGCGCGTCGCGTGACACCTTCGTGCGGGTGGCAACGGCCGGGGTGATGATCTGGGTTATCGGTCAGGCCTTCGTGAACATCGCGGTCGTGCTGGGTGTGTTGCCCGTGCTGGGTGTTCCGTTGCCGCTGATTTCGGCTGGAGGTTCAGCGCTCATCGCCAACCTGCTCGGAATCGGTGTCGTACTTTCGTTTGCGCGGCAGACCGATACCGACCCGATCATGCGAGCATGACCACATATCTGTTCGCCGGGGGTGGCACGGCGGGCCACGTCAATCCCTTGCTGGCCGTCGCGGACCGTATTCGTGACGTCCAGCTCACCGCCACGGTGCTTGTTCTCGGCACAAAGGAGGGTCTCGAGGCGCGCCTGGTACCCGAGCGTGGTTACGAACTGCTCACGATCGAGCGGTTGCCGTTCCCACGTCGATCGAGTCGGGCCGCCTTGGGCTTTCCCGGTCGGATGCGTGGCGCTATCGAACAGGTGCGTACGATCATCCGTGACCGGAAAGTGGATGTCGTCGTGGGGTTCGGCGGGTACGCAGCTGCCCCGGCCTACTTAGCTGCGCGCGCGGAGCATGTGCCGTACGCGATCCACGAGGCCAACGCGAAAGCGGGTCTTGCGAATCGACTCGGCGCGCGGTTCACGCCTTTTGTCGGTGTGGCATTTCACGGCACTCGTATCCGCGGTGGGAGGTTCGTGGGGCAGCCGCTCCGTCGCGAGATTGAGCAACTCGACCGGTTCACGGCGCGAGCCGAAGGGCTTGGCTTTTTCGGCCTTGACGGGGCTAAACCGACCCTGCTCGTAACCGGCGGTTCTTCCGGTGCCGAGCGAATCAACACCATCATTCGCGGCTCTATTGAGCTCATCCTCGGCGCGGGATGGCAGGTCATCCACGTCACGGGCGAGTTCCGCGATCAACTGGAGGATCCGGCCGTGCCCGGCTACCTCGTGCTCAAGTACATCGATCGCATGGATCTTGCCCTCGCAGTCGCCGATCTGGCGCTCGGGCGTGCGGGTACCTCTACGGTGGCTGAATTGACGGCGCTCGGCATTCCCGCGGTTTTCGTGCCCTACGCGGCGGGCAACGGCGAACAGCGCTTCAATGTTCGGGATGTGGTGGCGGCAGGTGGGGCGATCGTTGTCGCTGATGCAGACTTTGACGTTCGGTGGGTTTCGGAGCACCTGGTGCCGCTGCTCCTGAGCCGGGCCACGATCGCTGACATGGCTGCCCGCGCGGCAACGGTCGGCGCTCTCGATGGTACGGACTGCATGGCCACGCTTGTGGGCGAGGCGCTCGCAGCGGGAGCCCGCACAGCTGAACGCCCAGCTGCGCGGCCGGGTCACGGCTAAAGTCGATTGACGATGATCAAGCCCGACCTCACCATGCCGCTGCCCGAGAAAATCGGTGCAGCCCACTTCGTTGGCATTGGCGGATCCGGGATGAGCGGCATTGCGAGGCTCTTCATGGCGTCTGGTCACCGCGTCACCGGTTCGGATCGTTCGGAAAACCACAACACGAAAGACCTGCGTGCCGCGGGAGCCACGATATCCATCGGCCATGATGCGGCGAATGTGGCCGACGCCGATGCACTGGTCTACACGGGGGCGCTCTGGGCGGACAACCCCGAGTACCTCGAAGCGGTGCACCGCGGCATTCCCGTGCTTCATCGATCGCAGGCGCTTGCCTGGCTCATCAATCACAAGCGCCTCGTCGCCGTGGCGGGCGCGCACGGTAAGACGACCTCGACCGGCATGATCGTCACCGCGCTGCTCGAGCTGGGTGCGTTCCCAAGCTTCGTGAATGGCGGTGTGATCCAGTCGCTCGGGGTGAGTTCGGCGTTCGGATCGGGAGAGTTTTTTGTCGTCGAGGCCGACGAGTCTGATGGCTCGTTCCTGCTGTACGACACCTCGGTAGCACTGGTCACGAACGTGGACGCCGACCACCTCGATCACTACGGCACGCACGAGGCATTCGACGCTGCTTTTGTCCGGTTCGCCGATAAGGCGAGCGAGCTCGTGGTGATCTCCAGTGACGATCCTGGTGCGATCCGGGTGCGAGAGCAGCTTGCTCATCCGCACGTCGTCACCTTTGGCGAGGATGCTGGCGCCGACATCCGTGTTCATTCGATCGTTACCGAGGACCTGGTGTCCTTCGCACTGAATTACCGGGGCAGCGAATACTTCGCGCGGCTCGCGGTGCCGGGCCACCATAACGCCATCAATGCGGCGGGTGCATTTGCGGTCCTCACGGGCATCGGATTCGATCCCTCGGCAGCCCTGGCGGCGATCGCCACGTTCGGCGGCACGGAGCGGCGCTTCGAACTGCACGGCACAGTGCGCGGCGTGCGGGTCTATGACGACTATGCGCACCACCCCACCGAGGTCGCCGCAGCTCTGTCCGCCGCGCGCAGTGTGATCGGCGAGGGTCGGATCATCGCCGTGCACCAGCCACACCTCTACAGTCGCACGCAGGCCATGGCGGGTGAGTTCGCAGCAATCTACGAGTCACTCGCCGACCACACGATAATTCTCGACGTCTACGGCGCCCGCGAAGACCCGGTACCCGGCGTGACCGGCGAGCTGGTCTCCGCGCGTTTCACAGACCCCAAAACTGTCGATTACCTGCCCGACTGGCAGGATGCTGCAGACCGGGCCGCGGCGATCGCTCACGATGGGGACATCATTATGACTCTTAGCTGCGGCGATGTGTACCGGATCGTGCCGCAGATTCTCGCCTCGCTCAGGACGGGGCTGGACACGCTGTGAACGGTTTCATCCTGAGCGGGATGGGTTGCCGATGAAGCGGCCCGAGGGTTTCGACCCGGCAGGCCGACAGCAGCCGATCCCTCCTGGCAGAAAACCCACGCAACCCGGGCGTGAGAGCCGCTCTGCGTCTACTCGGGCCCAGTCGAGACCGACGTCGCCTCCGAGGCCCGAGCGTCACTATGACGTCACGCCACGGAGTGCGACGCCTGGCCTTGACCGTGTCGTGAGAACCAGATCCCCAGGACCGGATGCTGCTGCGCGAGCCGCACTCAAACGACACGCCCGCGAACGTCGACGTTTCGAGCGCGCAGAGGTCCGCCGATTCACCCGTCGTACGCGCAACCGCCGGGTAGTGCTTGCGATTATCGCCGGCATAGTTGCGACCCTGATCGCGTTGGTGTTCCTGGCCGTGTACTCGCCCCTGCTGGCACTGCGCACGATCTCTGTCGATGGCACGTCCAGGGTGGCTGCTGCAGCCGTCCAGGCGGCGGCAGCCGATCAGCTGGGCACCCCGCTCGCACTCATCGACTTCCCCCGAATCACCAAGAACCTTCAGGCCTATCCGCTGATCCGCAGCTATGTGACCGAGATGATCCCGCCGGGAACCCTTCTGATTCATGTGACGGAGCGCACCCCGGTCGCATCGCTACTTTCAGGCGCAACCTATGACCTCGTGGACCCGGCCGGTGTAACGATCCAGCAGTCTCCCCAACGAATTCCCGGGGTGCCTCTCATCGACATCGGTACGGCGGACGTGTCAAGCCCGGCGTTCACCTCGGTAGTGCAGGTGCTCCTCGCGCTGCCGCCTTCGCTGCTCGCGCAGGTCGACACCGTGTCCGCCCAGACTCAGGATGACGTGTCGCTCGTGCTCACCGGTGTCGGCCAGCGCGTGAGGTGGGGCAGCGCCGCGGAATCGGGCAAGAAGGCGGCCCTGCTCACAGCCTTGATCGCCGCCACCGATCCCTCCAGCCCGGGGGAATTTGATGTTTCGGCACCGAGCAACGGAATTTTCCGACCAAATTGATCATTGGCGACACGCGGGACGCCTGCGGCCGATGGCAGTGAGCCCGACCTACCCTCTGGTTAGGAATTGCATACCGAGCATAACATTACACCTCAAGTAGAGGTTTAAGGTTCGGCTGGGCATGACAGGCAGCGGAGGCCGGAACGTGACGTCAAACCAGAATTATCTGGCAGTGATCAAGGTAGTCGGCATCGGTGGCGGCGGCGTCAACGCCGTGAACCGGATGATCGAGCTCGGGCTTCGAGGTGTGGAATTCATCGCGATCAATACGGATGCCCAAGCCCTTCTCATGAGCGACGCCGACGTGAAACTCGACGTGGGCCGCGAACTCACTCGCGGACTCGGCGCAGGAGCCGACCCCGAGGTGGGCCGACGCGCCGCCGAGGACCATGCTGAGGAGATCGAAGAGGCGCTCGCGGGCGCAGACATGGTCTTCGTGACCGCGGGCGAAGGCGGTGGCACGGGTACCGGAGGTGCACCTGTTGTCGCGCGCATCGCGAAGTCCATTGGTGCACTCACCATCGGTGTCGTCACAAAGCCCTTCGGCTTCGAGGGCAAACGCCGCTCGTCCCAAGCTGATATCGGGGTGTCGAGCCTCAAGAACGAGGTCGACACGCTCATCGTCGTGCCCAACGACCGTCTGCTTGAGATCAGTGACCGTGGAATGAGCATGCTTGATGCGTTCGCGACAGCAGATCAGGTGCTGCTCGCCGGCGTGCAGGGCATCACCGATCTGATCACCACCCCGGGCCTGATCAATCTCGACTTCGCAGACGTCAAGTCGGTGATGCAGGGTGCGGGCTCCGCACTGATGGGCATCGGCTCCGCACGCGGCGCAGATCGCGCGATCAAGGCGGCCGAACTCGCGGTCGCATCGCCGCTGCTGGAAGCCTCTATCGACGGCGCGCACGGTGTTCTGCTGTCGATTCAGGGCGGGTCGAACCTCGGCATCTTCGAAATCAATGATGCAGCTCGGCTTGTGCAGGAGGCCGTGCATCCCGAGGCGAACATCATCTTCGGTGCCGTGATCGACGACACTCTCGGCGACGAGGTGCGCGTGACCGTGATCGCGGCAGGATTTGACGGTGGCGAGCCGATCGTAAAGGCCGGGGTCGGTCGACGTACGAACTACGAGCTGCCCGATGCCGTGCCCGCTGTCGGAGCGCACGCGCAGACACCGCAGGCCACGAGTCCCATTGGCAATGCAGAACCCGCATGGCGTTCTGAGCCCAGCCTTGTGACCGCGCCGATCGACCGGAGCTTCGATGATGATGACAGCGATTTGGACATCCCCGACTTCCTGAGGTAGACGATGGTTGATCCAGGGCTGGCCGAACGACTCGCCGTCGTTCAGGCTCGAATAACGGATGCTGCGCACGCGGCATCGCGCGACCCGGCAGATATCACGATGGTCGTGGTCACGAAGTTCCACCCAGCCTCTTTGATACGCGGACTTTTCGAGCTCGGAGTGCACGACTTCGGCGAGAGCCGTCACCAAGAGGCAGCTCCGAAGACCGCGAGCTTGGTTGACCTCGGCGCAACCTGGCACTTCATCGGCCAACTGCAGTCCAAGAAGGCTCGGCAGGTGCGTGAGTACACCGACGTGCTGCACTCACTTGACCGTGAATCCCTCGTGGATGTTCTCGAAGGTGGCCGCAGACCACTCGATGTATTCATCCAGGTCAACCTCACTGACGACCCCGCGCGAGGTGGCGTTGCACCCGGTGAACTGGAATATCTCGCCGAGCGTGCGGCAGGCACCGCTGGCCTGACTGTCATCGGGCTGATGACTGTCGCACCACTTGAGGCATCGCCGCGCGAGGCCTTTGCAACCCTTCGCAGGCTCTCCGAGCGGATGCAGCTGACGCTTCCGGGTGCATCCGCGCTGTCGATGGGGATGTCTGGCGACTTCGAGGATGCAATTCTCGAAGGCGCGACACACCTCAGGATTGGCACCGCAATCACGGGAAAGCGGCCCGAGCTTCGTTAATCTCGACTTAGGAGCGCGGAAATCGTCGCGTAGACCGTCGGAAGGATTGAAATGGCCAACCCACTGCGCAAGACCATGGTGTACCTCGGCCTCGCCGACGAAGAATACGAATACGAGCAGGGCGCACCGACTGCCCCCGCTGCACCCGTTGCACACCACCAGAGTGCGCCGGTCCCCGGACGCGCGCCAGTCACCCCGCTGCGACGCCCGAGCAGCAACACGCGTCAGGCTTCTGCCGAAATGAACGAGATCCTCACGGTGCACCCGCGCCAATACAAGGATGCCCAGCTGATCGCCGAGAACTTCCGCGTGGGCATCCCGGTGATCATCAATCTCTCGCAGATGAGCGAACCGGATGCACGCAGGCTAATCGACTTCGCCAGCGGACTTTCGCAGGGTCTCTACGGCAAGATCGAGCGCGTCACGAACAAGGTCTTCCTACTCTCGCCGGCGCACGTCGCGATATCGGGGGACCGGGCGGAAGCCGAGTCTGACGTCGACGCATCGTTCTTCGCGCAACAATAGGCAGGCTTCCCCCACCAACTGGCCCGCCGCGCAGCATGGCGCTGTGCGCAGCCGTTAGTCTTACGCGGTGTCTCTTGTGTTCATCGCCGCCACCGTGCTCTATGTAGCACTCATGATTTTTTTTGTGCTGATGTGGCTGCGATTCATTCTCGATTTGGCGCAGACATTCGCCCGGAAGTGGCGGCCGCGCGGATTCTTTCTCGTGCTTGCCGAGCTCGTGTACACCGTCACGGACCCGCCGATCAAGCTCGTTAGACGAGCGCTGCCGCCGGTCAGATTGGGTGGGGTGGCTCTCGACTTCGCCTGGAGCATCGTGATGCTTCTGGTCGTGATCCTCATCAGCATCGTCTCTGGATTTACGGTCTGAAGGTGAGTGCTGCTCCAGAAGATTCGCGAATGTAACCCTCACGTGTACGCTGAAATAACTCGGAGGCGAGAAATGTATCCCGCCGGTCACATGTGGGTTCAATTTATGCGTTTTGCGTGAACGCTGAACGAAAGTTTTTGAGGTAACGCCAATGGCTCTTACTCCTGAAGATGTTGTCAACAAGCGCTTTCAGCCGACCAAATTCCGCGAAGGTTACGACCAGGACGAGGTTGACGACTTCCTGGATGAAATTGTCGTGGAGTTGCGTCGCTTGAATCAGGAAAACGAGGAGTTGCGCCAGCGGCTCATCGCGAGCGATTTCCGCATGACCGAAATGCAGCGCACGGCCTCGCAGCCGCAGTCCCAGCCGGGCTTCGCTGCACCGGCACAGCCAGCCTTCGCCGCACCGCCTGCCGCACCCGAGCCCGTCGTTGTTGCTGCAGCCGTCCCGGTTGCGGCGCCGGCGTTTGCGGACGCGAACGCGAGTGACCCGGCCAGCACCAACAATCTCCTGCAGCTTGCTCGTCGTTTGCACGAGGAGCACGTGCGTGAAGGCATCGAGAAGCGGGACGCGCTGATCGCCGAAGGTCACGCGACCGCCGCCCGCGTGGTTTCCGAAGCCGAATCCAGCCAGCGAGCACAACTCGGATCGCTCGACCAGGAGCGCCAGCACCTCGAGCACCGCGTCGAAGAGCTTCGAAACTTCGAGCGAGAATACCGCCAAAAGTTGAGGGGCTACATTGAGGGCCAGCTGCACGACCTCGACTCGGCCAACATGATCGCTACTGGTCCGTCGGCACAGGAC
>JAYSPT010000029.1:0-1637 GCA_043721995.1 Salinibacterium sp.
CCCGCGGCCGCAACCACTTGCGCTCCCACCCACAGCGGGGATCGGCTGACACCGACTCGATATTGGCTGATTCCCAGTGCGGCATACAAGGGCAGACACGCCAAGAGCCCGGAGAAATCGAGCGCGCCGGGTATCGCGATGCAGGCGAGCGAAACCACCGTGAAGCTCAGGCCATAGACGCGCGCGGCACGCTGAAGCAACCGATCCCGCTCTTTGGCTATGAGGTTCATAGGAGTCCCCATCGTCTCATAGCGCACCCCATAACTGGGGGTGCCTCACCGTAATCCGGTTTGAGTCTGCCCGCGTACCGTCGGTTCGAAGGAGGCACCTTCACGGGTCACACCCAGCGGCGTCCTACCCGACGACGCCACGACTAGAGTCGCGACCCCGGCTCGCTTTGACGGATCGCTGCCGAAATCGCAGTAGTCCTGGTAATACTCGTAGATGTTGCGTCGTACGTTGTCCGCCATCGCGATGTAGATCGACTCGGCGGCGGAGGCGAACCGGGTGGAGACGAAGGATGCGTGAGTAACGCTGAACGGGGCGTCCGTCGCATTGCTCACTTCAATTTCGAGGATTTGCGGGCCGTAGTCGAGCCGATTCTGAAAAACGCTGATCGTGATTCCAGTGGGGGTGCTTGCGGGGGTGCTTCCCCCGCACCCGGTAGCCAGCACGGCTGTTTCCGAGTGCGCCAGTGCGAAAAGCGCTGGGCCAACCCGCTTTGGCGTCATGCAGTAGGTGTTACGGCTGCTGCTCCAACCCTCTCACTCGGCAAGCAAGCGCTGTAGTTGCGCACCCACGAGGCGATCTTCGATTAGGAAGCCATCATGACCGAACTCCGACTTGATCACGTGCGGAGCTGTGCCGTCAATGTTTCCCGGCAGGTGGGCAGCGATGTGCTCTTGGTCGGCCACCGGATAGAGACGGTCGCTCTCGATCCCGAGCACAAGCGCACGGGCGGTCGCCCGTTTCAGTGCCTCAATAGTGCCCCCCCGCCCGCGCCCGACATCATGCGAACTCATCGCGTCGGCGAGCACAACGTAGCTGTTGGCATCGAAGCGACGGGTGAACTTGTTGCCGTGAAAGTCGAGGTAACTCTCGACTGCGTACCTGCCCCCACCGCCGAGAGGGCTGATTTCACTTTGCCAGCTGCGCTCGAATCGATCGTTGAGCTCGTTAGAGGAGCGATAGGTAAGAAGCGCCATCCTTCGCGCGAGGGCAAGTCCGCGGTGGGGTCCATCGCCGTCAGCGGAGTCGTAATAGTTTCCGTCGGCAAAGGCCGGATCCATCCGGATCGCCTCCAGTTGCATCGAGTTGAGGGCGATCTGGTCGGCACTTGTGCGCGCCGGCGCGGCGAGCACCGCGAAGCGCTCAAGTCGATCGGGATGACTGATCGCCCACTCAAGCGAGTGCATGCCGCCCATCGAGCCACCGATTACCGCTGCCCAGCGCCCAATCTCGAGGAGGTCGGCGAGTGCGAGCTGCGCTTCGACCTGGTCACGGATTGTCAGGAACGGGAACCGCGGTCCCCACTCGGCGCCGTCGGGTGCGTACGACGCGGGTCCGGTTGTGCCCTGGCATCCCCCCAGCATGTTGGGTACGACGACGAACCACGTATCGGTATCCACTGCTTTACC